>JAIULY010000173.1 GCA_022565875.1 Schleiferiaceae bacterium
GCTATGGGACGCATAGAAAAGTATAAAGCACAAATTTTCAACGGCATCGGTCTAAACGATCATTACAAAAAGCAAAACAAATGAAAACCACACCCGAACACAACGAACGCATGGCCAACATGACCTTAGCAAGTGTGTACCCACACTATGTAAACAAAGTGGTGAAAAAAGGGCGTACAGAGGAAGAATTGACCACCATAATACATTGGCTTACCGGATTTACAGCAGAAGAAATACAACAACACATCGCTGAAGCGTCGACATTTGCCAATTTTTTTTCACAGGCCAATCTCCACCCTAATGCATCGATGATAAAAGGTGTTATATGCGGTTATCGCGTAGAGGAGATCGACAACCCCATCACCCAACAAGTGCGCTACCTCGACAAATTGGTGGACGAATTGGCGAAAGGGAAAAAGATGGAGAAAATTTTGAGAATGTAAAGCAACGCGCACGTTGCCTTCTCTTTAAAACTCACAAACCAGCTTTTTGCGCTACATATCACTGAATAATAATTCGTTTTTGCCCTGTGTATTGCGCCGAATGATACAGCAACAGATACACTCCTGAGGCAACATCCAAATGGATAAACACCTCACTCTTGCCTTTTTCAGTGCCGCTATAGCATTGCTTTCCTGCCATATCGTAAACTTCGAGCGTTAGGTCACTTACGGCACTTGGCAACGTCAAGGTGAAGTTTCCAGCATTGGGATTTGGAAAAACACTAGCCCCGCCACTAAGTGACTCACCCGCTGAAAAGTCCGCCACCACAACACACAATGACGTATCAGTACAGTTGTTTTCCGTTACAGCCACGGCAAAGCTTCCATTAGTAGGCGCCGTAAAGCTCTGCTGCGTTGCGCCAAGAATAGGGGCGTCATTCGCATTGCAATCCAACCACTGATAGGCTGCGCCAACGGCATCGGCAATAAGTACCACCCCTTGGATTTGCACCCCGACATTGACCGTGTCGATTACCAAATCCAACGTCACAATCGAATCGCAACCAGCTGCATTCACCAAAGTATCCGAGTAAACTCCAGTTTGTGTATAGACTTGGTTGTTAATGGCCCACGTGAAGGTTTCGCAGGCCACTTCTGTTTGTGTGCTGTTTGTCGGTGTGTTAATGGTCAAGTCTAGGGTGATGATGGAATCGCAACCAGCTGCATTCACCAAAGTATCCGAGTAAACCCCAGTTTGTGTATAGACTTGGTTGTTAATAGTCCACGTGAAGGTTTCGCAGGCCACTTCTGTTTGTGTGCTGTTTGTCAGTGTGTTAATGGTCAAGTCTAGGGTAATAATGGAGTCGCAACCCGCAACGGTTTGAAGGCTGTCAAAAAACAACCCGGATTGTGATAAGGTCAATCCGTTCCATACATAGGAATCACAGGCAATCACCTGCACTACGCTATCAAAAATCGGGAAGATTTCTAAATTGAGGGTCACCACACTATCACAACCATTTGTTGTAAACAGATTCCGAACATACGTGCCACTGGTGTCGAAAACTTCATTTCCCCATGCAAAAGGACCACAATTCGAAGTGGTTATCGTATCATATTCCGTTGGACAGGGCCCTGCATTTCCCAACTCTAGTAAAAAGGCATCTTTACCTCCAAGCGCTTGAATTGGAAAAGTAAGCCCACCGGGATTTGCATCCATGGTGTTTCTAAAAAAACCACCAAGATAGGTGTTACCAGCCCGGTGACTCAATGTATTTCCCTGAGCATCGCCAAGACTTTCAAATGTAACCACAGTAATAAAATTACCCACAGTATCCAAAACGTGCACGTACACATCGTCACCGCTAAAACTAACTCTCTGTGCGACATTGATTGACGGATCAAAATCGACAGTATCTCTGAAATACCCAGTAGAAACTATTTTGTCACCTATTTGAAGGAGTTCTCGTGGCGCATCGTACCCAACTCCGCCAAAAGGTGCCACCCATCGCAAATTTCCCTGAGCGTTGTAACTGATGAGAAACACATCCACACTGCCGTTGGAAGTGAGTGTCAAGGGCGGAACACTAGGTTCAAAAACGGCAACCTCGCCAAAGATACCTGTAGCGTATACATTGCCATTTTCGTCTGTTATGACATCGAAGCCTCTTTCAAATTGGTTGCCACCAATGCCTTTAACCCATGAAAGATTTCCAACCTCGGTATACTTAGCTAGAAAAAAGTCGTCACCACCAAAGTTACTCGTCAAGTTAAACGTATTGGGGAGGTCAAAATTTGTGGTGTTGCGATAGCTACCTGTTGCAAATATGTTTAAGGAGTCATCTAGAGTAACAGCTGTGACAGCTTGATTACTGGAGCCATTAATCAGCTTATTCCATTGATAGACGCCTTGCGCATTGTATTTCGCAAAATAACCTACTGTGTTATTTCCTGTAAACGTATTTTGTCCGGCTAGAGCAGGGTCAAAATCAAAACCACCTTGAAAGCTGCCTCCAATGAGATAGTCGTTATTGGGATACACGGCAATATCAAATACGTTATCTGTATTGCTGCCGCCAATGCGGTACCCAAACAATGGGTTTCCAGCATTGTCGAATTTTGTCATGAAAACATCCCGCGGGCTAAACAGGCCCGTTGGAAAGGCGGTTATGGTATCAAAACCATTGGCTGTTGGAAAATAAAAGGCATCTAAGAAATACCCACCGACTAATACATTGCCTGCATGATCGAGCTCCATGGCGGTAATGGCGTCCTCTCCTGTGCCGCCCAAAACCGTAACCCAACGCAAAACCCCTGCGGGAGTGTATGATGCTAAAAAGCCATCTACATCATCGTAAGCAGTGATAAAGTGGGGCGCTGAGCCATTCGGATCCATGTTGATTTGTCCTTGAAAATTACCAGCCACGAAAATATTGCCATTGGCATCGTGGCGCACCTTTACAATTTCGTCATCGCCACCTGAGCGAGTATCCACTGTCCAAGCAGTATCCAAATTTGTGGAGTATCGTGCCCATATCGCCGCTTGAATGTTGCTGCGTGGTGTTGTCAAAACCGTTGTTGACCCTGGTGCTACGCGAACAGCAGACTGAAATCGTCCGCCTGCCCAAAGGCTGCCATCCGCGGCCAAACCCAATGCCTGATATTCGGCATACGCATCACTTTCTGGCGCAAAATACTCGGAAAAACTACCATCAGAAAGGGTATAAGCCGCAACAAAGGGGTTGCCTGCTGTATTAAAATTTACCAGTGCACTATCCGGGCCGGGATCCACATCGCCATGATTGCGAAAACTCCCAGACAACCAAACCCTCGAAGTCGTTGAATCAACTACAAGTTGGTTCGTTACATCGTTGGCGGTAGATCCAATCCGGACATTCCAGTGGTACGCCCCACTTGTATCATAAGCCGCTAAAAAAATATTGGTAGTGTTGTTGGGACCCGTAAACGAAGGCGTACTACCGCCATGATCGAACTGCATATTAAAACGAAAAGTGCCGTTCAGAAGCAAAAGAGTATCTCCTGCAATTTTCAGATCGGCACCTAAATCTGTGGAAGTGCCACCAATTTTACGTCCCCACAAAAAACTGCCTGTTGGACTCAGCTTTGCCAAAAATAAATCATTTCCACCTGTGCTCGGGGTAGGGGTAGGCAATGGCACAGTTGGAAAGACTAGGGTGGATGTAAAATCTCCCACAAAGTAAATGTTATCTTGTGAATCGAGCACTAAAGAACGGGCATTGTCGAAGCCATTGCCTGGAATTTGGGTCAACCAATGAAAATCACCGTTGGATTGATTGTAGGCCGCAACAAAAACATCTCCTGCACCGGCACTTACTAAAGTGGCATTTGGCGCAACAGGATCAAAAACAACTGTTTGGGAGGCATGCCCTAGCAAAATAATTTGCCCCATTTGATTCAGCTGCAATTTCATGCCTGTTTCGATGGAGTTCCCCATAAAAAATTTGACCCACAACAAATTGCCCACAGTATCGAGTTTGGCGAGATACCCATTTGCATTGTTAGGACTTGTTCCCACAAAGGTTTGTGGATTAGGCCCATCGGCATCAAAAATAATTTCTGGTTGAAAGCTTCCCGTTATAAAAATATTTTGGTCACCGTCCATAATTATATCGCGAATACTCACCCCACTGGGACTGTACAGTGGCTTCATCCATCGCAAGTTGCCCGTTTGACTGTAGCGCGCAATAAATTGGCCACCGCTTGGTCTTGCATTAAAGCCAAATACATTGTTGAAAGGGTCCAAATCAAAATCAATCAACCCCCTAAATTGGCCTGTTGTCAATATATCGCCATTGTGATAAGGAAGAATATTGATAACTTCATTGTTTAGACCTTCGCCGTCACCAAACTGTTTGACATTAAGAAAGTCAAATTGAGGAACTTGAGCAATAGTTGAAAGAGAAATGACAAAGAGGAGTAGTGCTTTTTTCAAACCAGAAATTTTGATTGCAAAATAAGGGTTTAAAAGACCAAATTCCTAAGAAAACAGCTTTTTTGCGCAAAACCTAATGTTTTCAAGCGCATCTTCTTTTTTTCGAATTAATACAGCACGAGAATATATCCCAACTTCCGGAAAAGGAAGCTTTATTTATTCCAAACTATAGTTGGTGCCCTTTACTTTTCATTTCCTGGCACCAACTCAAACAAACTACTGATGGCAACACCTTCTGCGGTATTCTGGTACAACAGTGCTGAAACTTGAGTGGAATTGTTGTGGTAAACGGGAATCAGGGCCACACCTTCACCTTTTGGTACTATGGTAATTTCATCCCAAAGCGTTCCGGTTTTCAATCCCAACACTTGAAGTTTTAGCGCGCCATTTTCCAGTTTTTGGGTAGTCACAACTTTGCCATTTCGGATTAGGCTGGGAAAGCAATTATTTTCAAGCGGAAAAAAAATATTTTGCTCAGGCTGGAATAAGACGTGTTTTGATGAGCTATAAAATCGGTAGTAATAATCGCCATCGCCTGCAATTACCTCGCTACCGTATTTTAAATCGCCCCTTTCGTTAAAATCCTCAGGGAGGTAACTATAGGTGGAATCGAACCCAACGGGTGAGGATACTTCTAATGACACATCAAACACGCCAAAAGAAACATACCCTTTAGGGAAATCTTCAGGTGCCATAGCTGTTTTGATAGGCTGTCGAGACAATGAAGTATATAGCAAGGAATCCGTCGCGAAAAAACGTGTAGCCACCATCGGCGCTCGCTTCATGCCGTTGTAATCAAAGGCCAATAACTGTGATAAAGAGGGTTTACCCTTCAAGTTGTTTATAAAATAAACTTTTGCCAGAACGGTAAACTGCTCTCCTTTTTCATCAATAGAATTCACTCTTATAATCATACTATTTCCATCATAGGCTATATTTTGGATATCCAACCAGTCTAACTGAAACATTTCAAAGATATGCTCTAAGGCGTGGATGTTGTGAAAGTTTTTTAAAGAGTCAAACGCGTTTTGAAGTTGGGGGTAACCATCGACAATAGTTGTAGCACCTAGATATGTCGTTTGGTGAAAGTGTTCCCTTTGTCCATTTTGAGCCAGCAATGAGAGCGTGTCATTAGAGGAGTAACCGGTTACATTTGGTGGAAAAAACACATCGACATTTTGCCAGGAGAAGTTCAAAAAGTGCTCTAAATTCGCAATGGTCTGAAAAGTTACAGCAAAATCATTTTTGATAAGTTGAAAATTAGGCAGCGAATCGCCTTGCGAAAACATGATATTGGGATATTTCAGCTTGGTGTAGTACTCAAACTCCTTTTTATTCTTTGCGTTGGTAAGCAAAATAATTTCCAAGTCGGTGTTGCCATATTTATTGATGATGTGGGTGTTTATGATATTGCAATATTTACAATTGTAGGCGTTTATGTATACTTTTAGAGTATCGAAAGCATGGGCCGAGTGAGCTAAAAAAAACAGTGCTAGGGAGAGGAGAGCTTTTTTCATAGAGAAGTAAATGGTAAACATACGATTATTAACGCTTTATTGTGCTTTTAAATTTTGAGCCCCCTCCGAAAAGTCCCTTTCTGCCAAAGGCTGACTTGTCGGGAGATTTTTGAATCCTCACTAACAATTAGTTAGCTCCGGTCCAAAAATCCCCTCCGCGTCGATTTTGATTGAAATCATCCTTTTCGGAGCAGACTCAA
>JAIULY010000174.1 GCA_022565875.1 Schleiferiaceae bacterium
AAATTAAAAAATCTTCAATTTGACTCTCAATGGCTCTATTAATATCTTTTTGTGCAATTACATTGAAAACAGTAAAAAGGGGGAAAAGTACTAGAAAATATTTCTTCATCTTTGGGTTTTTATGCTGACTGATAACGATCAAGCCTAAGAAACGTAGGGCTTTTGAAGCAACTTCCTGTCCACCGACACTAAGGTTTGCTAAATGAAGGAACTTCTTTAAAAGCCTTATCTGCCCTATATTTTTTAGCTTTTGTCGGCGTGTCGTTATTTTTTATCTTTCTTAATGTCTTTCAATATCTTCTTCTCCGTACTATCTATTCTTCTATGAACTTTCTTTACATCTTCTGACGGAGGGAGATTTTCAGGTTTAACTCCACGTTTTAGGAGCATTTTTCTCACTTCTTTGTTGTTGTCAATATGTTCTTTGCTTATTTCCTGATCCCCTGATAAGTCCTTGTCTACGACATTGTGACTGGTCAATTCGGTGGCAAAATCTTTTGCTTTTATCATTAAAGTTGAGAGAAAATCTGCAAGCGGTCTATTTGTTGGTACCCCAAGTCTATTTTTCATGAATTGGGTTGATTTACCACCGTATAGTGCCTGATCTCCTTTCGAGCGAATTATTGCAAAACTTCGATTATCAACGCCCCTTTCATAAATGATTCCTGAAAGTTTTTTTTCTGACTTAGAAAGCTTCTCACGAGCATTTACTCGAGCTATATCAAGAATTCTTTGTTCGATTAACTCTTGTTTTCTTGTTTGGACAGCAAAATAGGTTTGTGCAAAGGCTATTTCAGGTTTAGAAGCATCTCCATTTTGTGCTACTAAATAGCAAGCGTACCTTGTCAGGGCTACATCTTGAACTTCTCTTTGTCCACCTTTTCCAATTTCTATCAATTTGGTGACGCCAACGAAATGATCCGATTCCTTTTCTCCTGAGTTTTCACATGACTTAATAGCTTTCTGAATCGTATTGGTGAAATTTCGCCAATCGGAGTATCCTAGAATTTCTTGTAGCTCTCTACCACTCCAACATTCAAGTCCTTCAAGATCGTAGCAGGCTTCTTCAAATTTTTCAAATAATTCTGTTATCAATTCCTTCTTCATGTCGTAAAATTAGTTTGTCTTAATGCACGCCAACGTTTTGGCGCTTGGCGCAGTGGCGGATTTAGCTTCGCTGATTTTCAATTCTGAGCACAAAACTGTCAATACACCATCCCGCAGGTGCGGGAATGCGAGGTAGGATGTTTAATTAACCACTGAACCCGCCTTTTTGCCAAACGCCTGTTCAAGCGAAACCCGCCTCACCGGCGGTTAGCTTTTACTATCGCAAATTACAACAAAATCACTATTTTCATCGCTCCATATTAGTTTTTTGTACGATGAAAACAAAATGAGTGACGCAAATAACCAACAAGCGAAAATGATACCGTCTCAAAACGCCACATATAAAACGCCAAACCAGCGCATGGTTATCATAAAAAGCAGCTCAAACCAAACCGACAAAAACACAAACAGGGATAGCCTAACCGATATTTTTACCTTAAACAGCATTAGGCTTCCTGGCGGCTTCCCGTATCACTGTGTTCACGGGACAAGAGTCATCGAATCCCGTAAAGCTAGCCGCATTCGGGAAGTAAACAAAGCGCCCCCGATGGTTCAGGAAACCCACTTACGAAAGTGCTCAACCTCCGCAAAAATATCTTTAAGTGGGTTCAATTAGACCTTTGAAAAAAAAACAATTCCTCATTAAAACTTCGGGGGCTCTTTTTTTGTGGTGGTTTGGCTAACTCGGATGAATGTTGTGCAATCGGCATTCTTTTCGGCTAGTATGCTAATTTATGGTCATTCAGTTCTACGTCAAATTTTACTTTAGCTCCCAATACTTTAAATACTTTTAAAATAGTAGAAAATCTTGCATCAGTTGCGCTATTTTCAATTTTTGAAATCTGTGCTTTTTTAACTCCCACAAGTTCTCCGAGTTGCTCTTGAGTCAGCTTTCTTTTTTTTCGTGCCTTTTTTATTTCGTATCCAAGCAGGTCAAGTCGAAGTTCATTTTCAAATTCATCTCGCTTTTTTGTTCCTTTTTTTCCGATATAATTGTCGGTCAATTCTTCTAAACTATATGTTTTCATTTCCTTTTATTTTTTCGTTAAAATACTGTTGTCTTATTCGTTCTGCTTTTTCAATCTCCTTTTTCGGTATTTTGTCAGTCTTTTTAATAATTCCGTGCGTTGAAACTACAATTGTGTCTTTTTTGTTCGTCTTGTCCCAAAAGGCAAAAAGCCGGAAGTAAGTTTTGTTGTACTTAGTCCTAAATTCCCAAATCTCGTCTTGCAATTTTTAAAAAAGCTCTTTGTCATTCGTCCTTTGAGCTTTCCAAATGTTGTAAATTATTTTCTCTCGGCTTTTTTCGTCAATGCTGTCAAGAAATTGTTTAGCTTCTTCTAGAATTTCAACTCGGAATTTTTGTTCGTCCACTCAAATCTTTTTGCAAAGATATAAGTTTCTTATTTAGGAAACAAGCGTTTTTCCGAAGTTCTGTTTTATGCTATTGCACAACGCTCCTTGTATAGCCACAATAGCGGATTTGCGGGCTGCTCACCTGTCCACCGCTACAAAAGCCCACGCGTAGTAGCGAAGGCTAAACTGCCACCAAGCCCCGCTATTGTTGGCTATGCCATGTTCAAGCGAAACCCGCCTCACCGGCGGTTAGCTTTTACTATCGCAAATTACAACAAAATCACTATTTTCATCGCTCCATATCAATTTTTTGTACGATGAAAAAAAATGAGTGACGCAAACAACCAACAAGCGAAAATAATACCCTCGTAAAACGCCACACTAAAAGCGCAAAAGCAGCGCATGGTTATCATAAAAGCTCAAACCAAACCGACAAAAATACAAACAGGGCTATCCTAACTGATACTTTCCCATTAAAACAGCATTAGGCTTCCTGGCGGCTTCCCGCATCACTGTGTTCACGGGACAAGAGTCGTCGAATCCCGTAAAGCTTCGCACGGGACAGGCACTAAAAAGTAAACAAAGCGCCCCCGAAAGTTCAGGAAACCCACTTACGAAAGCGCACAACCTCCGCAAAAATATCTTGAAGTGGGTTCAATTAGACCTTTGAAAATAAACAATTCCTAATTAAAACTTCGGGGGCTTTTTTTGTGTGGCGCTTTGGCTAACTCGGATGAATGTTTTGGCAACAGGCTTTATTTTGTTCGCTTTATTTTTATCGGATTCTGTCGAGTATCAAAAACATCGTTTATTTCAATTCTATTTTTTTCATAGTTTATCCAATAAATAACTTTATAATTATCATGAACAAAGTATCTAAACTCTTGTGTTCTATCGTTTAGAAGTTCTTCTATTTGACCAATTTTCGGCTGTTTTTCTAGTCTTAAAGTTTCACTATAAATTCCGTCAACAATTGTTTTAGAAATCCGATGTCCTGCTTTTTCCCGATAATAGTCATAAATATTTTTAAGTTCTCTTTGAGCGAACTCGGTCCAAAATAATTTTAATTCCATTTATCAATCTTGGCTTTAAATTCACTCGCTTCGATTAATCTACCATTTTTTGAATCATCCATTGATTTGTCGATTCGAGAGTTAAATTCCTCAATTGACATTGGCTTGAAATTATCATCTTCTGATATTTTATTTTCTTTTCTTATAATTTTTTCAAGTTGTGAAACAACATCTTCACTCTGAATTTTCAAGAATTCTTGAATAAGTTCTAATTTTCTAGTTTGTAAGTCCATCGTTTTGCTTTTTATCAAAGATACAAAATTATCAATTCAGTAATTATTTTGTTGGATTGCAGAAATTTTTAGCTTGCTGCCAGCGTTTTGCTCCTAAGAGACGTGGGGCATTTCAAAACTTTTCGCTGTCAGTTTACAGCAAATATAGCCATGAAAAACCAAGCCTGCGGAACCACCGCTCGCCCCATGTTTTCTTAGTGCCCAGATAAAAGCATAATTTTAAAACAACAAAAATCACAATACAATGCAGCTACAAGGTAATACCACATGTCCAAAGTTATTCATTGGTTTGGACGTACACAAGAAAACGTGGTCGGTTTCTATTCAAACGGACATGTTTTTTCATAGAACGTATTCAATGCCATCAAAACCAGATGATTTGTTTGATTATGTTACGAAACATTTTCCAGAATGACAACGTCTCAAAACGCCACACAAAAAGCGCCAAACCAGCGCATGGTTATCATAAAAAGTAGCTCAAACCAAATCGACAAAAACACAAACAGGGCTATCCTAACCGATACTTTCCCCTTAAACAGCATTAGGCTTTCCGGCGGGTTCCCGTATCACTGTGTTCACGGGACAAGAGTCGTCGAATCCCGTAAAGCTAGCTGCATACGGGAAGTAAACAAAGCGCCCCCGATGGTTCAGGAAATCCACTCACGAAAGTGGTCGACTTCCGCAAAAATATCTTGAAGTGGGTTCAATTAGACCTTTGAAAATAAACAATTCCTAATTAAAACTTCGGGGGCTTTTTTGGTCTGGGCGTTGGCTTGTGCGAAACGAAGTTCATGAACACCAACAATCAATAAACTACTCGTGAGTAATTGCAAATGTGCTTACACCGGTGGGCTGGCTTAGATTAGTTCTTCTATTGCTGATTTCCATATTGTAAAACCTTTTTTGTTGTCTGAATAATCGTGTAAAATTCTAGTAAAGTTATCGGGGCTATTTTCTAAAAAAACCTGTCTTCCTTTTTCTCTTATAATGCTTAGTTGGTCGTCAATTTGTTTTACTTCTTCAATTAGAGATGCTTTGTTTTTAGGAGTATGCCAAATGTAAGTCGCTTCTTCTGTGTCCAAGGTTTCTAAAACAACAAAATAATTTTTCTCTCCTGCAAGTAGAAATACGAATGAAAATGGATTGAGGACAAAACGAATTTTCATTATTGAACTTTCGTGTCTGTCAGCTAAGTACTGAATGTGTTGGGAATGTTTGTATAGTTTGTTTTTAAGAATTTCATTCAATAACTCTTCTGCGTTTGAATAAATTTTATCCTGCTCTTGTAATTCATCAGAAGTCAAAATATTTTTCTTTTTGGGATTGAACTGCTTGAGTAGTCCCTTATTCAAAAACTGAAATTTCACTCCCTCAACCACTTCTTTATTGATATGGTCAATATCCGTTGATAGTGCTAATTGGGAAACTAATTTTCCATTTTCAAACTCGGCAAATAATTCAACAGATATTGCTTTTGATTTTAGGGTTTTGATGAAATAGGGTTTTAGCACATCAAATTCAGGTCTTATTTCAATATTTTCAATCTGAAATAAAAGTTCGGTATTCATCTCAACAACTGGATGTTTGAACGCCACACTTCCATAATGAAACTCCAATTCCTCAATTGGAACTTTGATTTTCTTGTCAATAGTTAAAACGGAATTTAAAGATGGGATTTCCTCATTTGGTTCATCAAACAAAGTTGCTTGCTTGTCAATTTTCCGATAATACGTATTTCTCTTTAAGAAAAGTCTTTTGAGATAATCAATCTTATAATCTCGATAATCATAAATGGTCGGATTGATTTCCGAGCGTTGCACCCTGCCAATATATTGAATTAGTTTGCCTTCAAAAGAAAATGGATAGACCAAAAATAAACAGCTAATATTTTGTAAATCTGTTCCTTCACCAAAATATTGCCCTGTTGTAATTAACACCTGAAAGCTCCCTTCTTGTAATGTCTTCCATTTTGCTTTTTTGGAAGTTTCTGAATCTTCTCCACTCAAGGTAATGACTTCATACGAATGTTTTAAAAACAAATACAGCGTATCAATATGCTCTTTTCGTTCGGTGATGATAACCGCTTTTTTACCTTGATTCAGTTCTGTTTTTACATCTTCTAATATCAGTTTATTTCGGGCAGTATCGTGAACCAATATTTTTGATAACCCTTCGAAATTATCAGTTTTTGAGTTATATGGAACATCTAATTCCGTGTTTCGGATGATGATTTTTGCCTGTTTGTAATTTTCAATTTCTGTGGTTTGAATATTGGCAATGATTTCTCCCAAATGGGTAAAAATCATTCTTCCATCATTATACTTTCTGAAAGGTGTGGCAGTTAACCCATAAAG
>JAIULY010000175.1 GCA_022565875.1 Schleiferiaceae bacterium
AATTGACAAGACTCGAATTTTAAAAATATTTGACCGTTTAACAAAATCCGAAATAACGAATTGTAAAGACATAATCAAAGAAACATTTGTTGACTAAATCTGACCGAAAATTATACTCTGAAAAAAGTACTAATGCCAATAACTAAGCATTCGTTTTGCCGATACCGAGAAAAACGGCACAAGTAGGCCAAAAATGAATTCTCTGTTGACGAAGGCATAAAAACAATTGGCTTGTCCAGGTACCTACCTATGGGTAATACGATTTTTTTGGTGGTATTTTAAAAAAAGTAGTGCGCCACTTTTTAGGTTGTTGAGCCGCTTCTCGATCTCTTTTTAAATGTAAACCCCCGACCAAACCCGTATTGGCCAATATCCAAAAAATACTACCCAAACCGGAAAAACCCAGCGCCTTTCCGAGAACAACCCCTATAGCCAACCCAGAACAGTAACTTCCAAAGGAGGTTGCCCCTTTCTGAAAACCAAGTGCTCCGCATTAGAAAAAAAACACCTCAAAGACTACAAAAATGCGTTGGCTTGTGGGGGAAGTCGTTTTTTGTAGTATGTTTGGGATTTGAATGGGATGTTGTGGAAAAAGGCTTCAGGGTTTCGTTTATATGGGAGTTATATGCCATTTTAAAAAAAAATCTGTATGGAGACAAAAGAAACGTGGATAAATTTCGCAACTGTAGGTGGGACATTCATTGACTTTAAACACCTTGACTTAACTCCATGGGGAATACGAGGAGGACTAATAGAAAGCAAGGGCACAGAGAATTTTATTCGAGCCAATTCTATGGCAGACATGGCTGAAAGAAATTGGAAGCATGTAAAAAAGGTTTCTCAAAGTTCTGACGGGTTGGGTGGACCGGGTTTGCATGGAGATTGGGAATATATGAATTTATTATGGCCTGTGGACTTTAACAACCCTCCATCAGTAGAAGACTATTTTGAGGCAATAGGAGCAATTAAAGTAATTCATCCTTCAGAGTTGTATATACAGAATATTTTGAGCGCTCAATATTTTGAAGAAAAAGGAATATATTTTAGCGGATGGAGTACATATAATCATTATCATTGGGATAAATACAAAGAACCCCAAGACCACTATTTTGTATATCCAGAGGAAAATATTCAGGAAACAAATGAGTTTTTAGCATTTTACAAGGTGAACTATAAAAAGCATGGTTATATTCAAAATGCAATAAGATATTATCTAGATTCCTTCAACGTAAATAGTGCTGAAATGTCTTTTATCTGCTTATGTATTAGCCTGGAGACAATTGTTCCTGGTAATGAGCAACTATCATACAGATTTAGAAGAAATCTTGCGGTCCTATGTGCAGAGTCTTATGAAGGAGGTAAGAAGATTTACAAGAATGCCAATTTACTTTATAGTTACAGATCAAAATTGGTCCATTCAGGCATGACTAGTAAGGATTTTGCTAAGTTCGAATTGTTTTTTGAATATGCTCAAATTTTAGCTTCAAGAATGATAATTGAAATGATGTTACATGATATACCTTCTATTAAGGACTTAGATAAAAAGTTAACCGAATTTGGTTTTGGACAAGGCAATTCAATTTCCGAGAGATACAAGCAATTTAAAGGCAATATATCGACTTGGTTTAAAGTATTCGCATATGACATCCAATAGAAAAACGGCATATAACATTCATCCGAGTAGACGAAGCGCCACACAAAAAAAGCCCCCGAAGTTCTCTTGAACTATCGGGGGCGCTTTGTTTACTCGGTGTTCGACGACTACCCGCCGGGAAGCCTAATGCCGTTTAAGGGGAAAGCATCGGTTTGGTTGTCCCTGTTCGTGTTTTTGTCGGTAGATTTGGGCTGCTTTTTATGATAAGGACGCGCTGGTTTGGGGCTTTTTGTGTTGCGTTTTGAGACGTTTTCATTTTCGCTTTTTGGTTGTTTGCTTTTTCCATGATTTCATGCTGTTTTCATCGGTTTTTCGGGACTTTACTGCATAACCAGCCTAGCCATGTGGTAACACAGCTTGCCGTTTTTGGACGATTGGTCCAATGCCGTTGATGGGATCAACATTTTTGGCTTGTTTGGGCAATGGGGGAGTTGTAAGATTCTGGGGGAAGTGGTAGTTTTGTGGTTGCCATTGTAATGAAAGGTTTTTGGGTAAAGGCTTCAAGGTTTCGTTTATGTGGGGGGTGTGAGTAATTAAGAAAAAACTATGGGAATTCATTATCAGCAGTCAAATATTCATTGGAACTACTTCTTATCTATCGAAAAAGATTTTGAAAACTTATCAAGATATATAGAGTTTACTGAATCTAACAATAATACTTTTTCGATTGAATTAGCTCGACTTTTAATGACAGCGACACAAGAAGTTGATGTTATTATGAAAGACTTGTGTAAACTCGTAGATGAAAACTCTACTGCTGACTCTATTGGTGGATATAAAGCTATAATTAATGATAAAATTCCAGAATTTAATAATGAAAAAGTTTACATACCGAGATTTGGAATGAATAGCAAACCTTGGAGTGCATGGGAAGATGCAAACAAGCATCCTATTTGGTGGACTGCTAATAATAAAATCAAACATCATCGAACTGATTGCTTTGAACGAGCGAATTTTAAAAATACTTTTAATGCTATTGGTGGATTATTACTGACTACTTTATATTTCTATAAAAAGAAAGCGGAAAAAGAAAATGGTGTGGAAATGGATTGGATGGAATTGACTGGAATGTTATTGCCTAAAACAAGTTTATATAAACTGAACAACGATTACTATTTTGGAGAAGTCGTAGCTGGAAGAAATGATTGGTAAATAACTGTGTACAATAACTAAGAATTCGTTTTACCGATACCGTATAAACGTTGCGGGTAGCTCAAAACTGAATTCTCTGTTGACAAAGCCATAAAGACAGTTGGTTTGCTCAGGCACCTATGGGTAACACGATTTTTTTGGTGGTATTTTTAAAAAAGAGATCCAGATCATTAGCCAATTTTGGGTTGTAAGATTAAGAAAAAAGAGATAAGTTTGGCGTCGCCAAAGTGACGGAAGTTTTGAAGAAAGGCTTAAAAATTTTCGTTTATATGGTAGTTGGGTAATATTTAAAATGAACAAACTCACTATTAGACAGATACATATAGTCGAATTCGCTGCCAAGGTTTATCACAGCGGACTGAGACACACAGGAATAAATGGGGCTCTTTATGAAAATAAGCTAATACAATATTTAAGAGAAGACATTCCAGAGCTTGACTTTTTTCGGGGACAGATAACAAAAGACCAGACTAGTTCTTCTCAATATGACATTTTGATTTGCAAAAAAGGCTGTGAGCAAAAAGAATTTCTTAGAAGTGTTGACCCCTTTGTAAATATTGTAGACCATGCAGATTGCTTGGGAGTTATTGAACTAAAGAAGTGGGGAAACCCGAAGATGATAGCCAAAAATGGCTCCATAGACATGGCTTACAAAAAATTCAAAAAGGAATTCCCCAAACTTTCATATCTGTTTGTCACTTTGAGATTCAAAGACAGTAAGAAAATTGCTAATAGAAATTGGAAGGAGTTATCTAAAGATCTTGAAATCGATGGAAAGTTCTGTTTTTTTGGAAACGTATATCACTCGGACAGAGAGTGGGAATTCCCATGGACAGGTAACGTCAAACTAATTGAAAAAAACTTTGAGTATCACATGCAGTATGAATTACTAATAAATGAAATAAAAAACATTACCCAATAACTAAAAATCCGTCTACCCAATAACCCGAAAACTAAATCCAATGCCACCAAAGCCATAAAAATAATTGGTTTGTTCAGGTAGCAATATTTACAACCAATTTTTTTGGTGGCTCTTTTTTAAAAAGTAGTGCGCTACTTTTTTGATTTCATTGAATAGCACTGCACCCAAACAAAACTAGAAATAGTTCCAGATCATTAGCCAATTTTGGCTTGTAAGATTAAGAAAAAAAGGATAAATTTGGCGGCGCCAATGTGACGGAAGTTTTGAAGAAAGGCTTCGAAGGTTGGCTTATGTGGTAGTTATCGCTCAGTGTAATAAACAGAACCGAACAAAAATAACAGACATAAAAAAAATGACAAGCCGACGCATAAAACAGCACATTTACAAGCCCGGAGGCATACCTCTCTGCTTTGACAACCAAAAGAACTGTATTTTCGCTCCCGATAACTATTTGATCTCGGGCACCTGAATAGAATAAAAATAACATGATAAAATTCAACGAAGATTCAAGAGTGAAAATACCCGCCATTCTGCATTTGTGCAGGCTGGGTTATCAGTACCTTTCTCTAAAAGACGCCGTTTGGGATACTGATACAAACATATTCACTGATATTTTTAAAGAAGCAATTTGCAGAATCAACCCCGAATTTGATCATGACCAAGCTGAACGACTTTTAGTGGACACTTCCCTCCTACTCGACAATGAGGATTTGGGTAAGGCTTTTTATGAAAAACTGACCAGTGAATCAGGAACAAAACTCATTGACTTTGATAATTTTGAGAACAATTCTTTCCACGTTGTAACGGAACTCCCTTATAAAAATGGTGACGAAGAATTCAGGCCTGACATCATTCTTTTAATCAATGGAATGCCTTTGGTTTTTATTGAAGTGAAGAAACCAAACAACCGTGACGGAATCCTTGCCGAGCGTGAACGCATCAACAAACGCTTTCAAAACAAGAAATTCAGAAAGTTTGTAAACATCACACAGTTGATGGTTTTCTCCAATAATATGGAGTATGACAATGAAGAAATAGAACCGCTCAAAGGTGCTTTTTACGCTTCACCGTCTTACAAACAACCGATTTTCAACTATTTCAGAGAGGAAGAAAATTTAGACCTTTCAAAATTGTTGGTAGATGAAAATGACGACCTTGAAAACTTTGTTTTGAAGGACAACAACTTGTCGGTGATTAAAAATTCTCCTGAGTTTTTGACCAACAAGAATGCAAATACCCCAACCAACCGTGTTTCTACTTCCCTATTCAGCCAAGAAAGACTGGCATTTGTACTCAAATATGCCATCACCTATGTGGATGAAGTAAAAGGAATTGAGAAACACATTATGCGTTACCCGCAGATTTTCGCCACCAAAGCCATTGAAAACAAACTGGAAAACGGCATTAAAAAGGGCATCATCTGGCATACGCAAGGCAGTGGCAAAACTGCTTTGGCGTATTACAATGTGCGTTACCTCACCGACTATTTCCAAAAGAAAAAGACTATTCCCAAGTTCTATTTTATAGTGGACAGAATAGACTTGCTCATTCAAGCGAAAAGAGAATTTACCGCTCGTGGACTTACAGTGCATATTGTGGATTCACGAACTGAGTTTGTGAAATCTATCAAAACCACAACAGCCATTCACAACCATTCGGGGAAACCTGAAATTACGGTGGTGAACATTCAAAAATTCAGTGAAGAGGCCAATGTGGTCCAATCTCAAGATTATGACATCCGTATTCAACGGATCTACTTTTTAGATGAAGTGCACCGAAGCTACAATCCGAAAGGGAGTTTTTTAGCAAACTTGACACAATCAGATGCCAATTCCATAAAAATTGGTTTGACTGGTACACCACTGATTACCAAAGATTACTACTCTAAAGACTTGTTCGGAGATTATATCCACAAATATTATTACAACGCCTCTATTGCCGACGGCTATACACTCCGATTAATCCGCGAGGAAATTGAAAGTGATTATAAAATTGTGTTGAAAGAGGCTTTGGATAAAATCAAAGTATTGAAAGGCGACATACCCAAAAAGGATGTTTTTGCCCACCGCAGTTTTGTGGAGCCAATGTTGGAATATATTGTAAACGATTTTGAAAATAGCCGCTTGACATTTCAAGATGCTTCTATTGGTGGAATGGTCGTTTGCGACAGCTCTGACCAAGCAAAAGAGATGTTTGAGATTTTTAATCAAAAATATGCCTTGACCGATGCTGTGGCTGAAGACCTGCCAATGGCAGCCGAACCGCAAGCATCCTACAATTCAAAACTCAAAAATAGCTATCATGTGAATTCAGCAGCATTGATTTTACATGATGTTGGTTCTAAGGACGATCAAAAAAAAATGGTGGAAGATTTCAAAGACGG
>JAIULY010000176.1 GCA_022565875.1 Schleiferiaceae bacterium
CCCAATTCTACAATCATTTATCGCAATCTTGGATCTAGTACCGCATAGGCTAAATCCACCAAAAATTGGATGATTACAAAAATAAAGGAAATCAGCAAAACGGCGCCCATGACAACCGGGAGATCTAACTGCTGCAGGGCATCAACAATTTCTTTACCCAATCCATTCCAGCCAAAAATATATTCCACAAAAACGGCACCTGCCAGCATCGAGGCAAACCAGCCAGAAATTGCTGTTACAACGGGGTTGAGAGCATTCCGCAAGGCATGCCTGCGAATGACAATCCTTTCTGGCAACCCTTTTGCCCTTGCTGTTCGGATGTAATCCTGCTCCAAAACTTCAAGCATACTGCTTCGTGTGAGTTGGATGACTACTGCCAATGGACGAATGCCTAAAGTGAATGCGGGTAAAATCAAATGAGACCATTTGATGCGCAAATTTTCGCCATAATCATCGAGTTCGTAGAGGTTGCCAGTCATGGGTAAACCCGTGATGTCGCCAAGCAAAAATCCGAAAATCCAAGAAACCACAACTGCTGCAAAAAAACTAGGAACCGCCATACCGAGGGTTCCGAAAACTGTCCAAAATCTATCGAACCACGTATCGCGTCGCAAGGCAGTAAGAATACCCACAAAAATGCCAATAAGCATGGCAAGTGCAATAGACGCCACAGCTAGTATGGCAGTATTGGGCAGGGTTTCCCTAATTATTGCTGTTACCGGTTTCCCACGTCGCTGAAAACTTTCGCCCAAGTACGGCGTTTTTAACCATATTTCATTAGCGCCAGCGGAAAAGAGCTTTTGTCCAGTGTATTTAGCTGGAGCTGGAAAAGTAAAGTCTAGAGAGTCTGCACTGTGAATGGAAAGTGGCGATAAGTTATTTAAAAACAATAGGTATTGCTGAAGTACAGGCTTGTCGAAACCATATTTGGCCCGAATAGCTAGCATTTGTTCCTCGTCTTCGCGTTGATCGAGCATCATACGAGCAGGGTCGCCCGGCAAAATCGAAAACAAGAAAAAGACAAGACTTGCCACTCCAAAGAGCACCAATCCTGTCTGTTTCAATTTATTTAATGCGTAGGCTATCAATGGGATTCAATACGATTTAGCGTTTCGATAGTTGGCAAATCATTGTAATGCCATTTACCGATGACGGTACCTTTGCGCAACAACAAGATGCCGGGGTTAGAGCGAACAATCGTTTTAAGGGTCGTTTCATCCATAGTTGCATAAGGGAAGGCGTGTTGCACCTCATGACGGATCGCCTCTGCCTCGGCACCACCCGTTGAAGAAATCAAAACGACCTCTCCACCCGCATCCAAGTAAGGGTTGGCCAATTGATTCAATTTCTCGAGAGCTTTACCATTTGACTTTTTCAAATTAGAGGCTATAAAGACCAATATTTCATCTTTCTGAAGCACCTCCCAAGTCACGTCAGCGCCATTGAGGGTAATACTGAAGTCGTGAATGGGCGGTTCGTAGCCATCTTTAACCTTCACAAAGCGCGTGAGGTCTGAAAGCAATTCATACTCTGTTTTCTCCCACCATTTTTCATCGCTGTATTGCACATTAGAAATCTCAACCTGTTCACCAGTTTCTTTGTTTTTCATGGTGAAAATCGTTTGAAATTCCGGGCCTTCCAAACCCAATTCATCAGCCGATTTCATTCCCTCCTCTAAATTTTTACCAACGGCATAAGGTCTGAAGTCCTTAACAGGCAAATGATTGAGCACGTGATACCCGAACCAAGCACATAAAAGCACACTCACCGCTAGGAGACCTTGTGTTACTTTGGGGTTGTAAAAGAGCGGCTTGATGGTCCGTTGCCCCAGTAATAAAATGAGAATGAAAACTAGCAGAATAATATCTTTAAAGAAGGACTGCCATGGCGTCAAAGGGATGGCATCACCAAAACAGCCACAATCTGTTACTTTATTAAAATAGGCAGAGTAAAAGGTAAGGAACGTAAAAAATACAATAAGCAGGAAGAGAGACCACACGGTAAGTTTGGTTTTAAAACCCAAGAGCAGTGCTACACCTAAAAGCACTTCTAAAATAACTAAGAATACGGCAAGGCTAAGCGCAAAAGGTTCTAGGAACATTAAATTTAAAACATCAGGGGCAAAATAATCTTCCAACTTATAAGAGAATCCAAGTGGATCATTTAGCTTTACCAAACCCGAAAAGATAAACAAAACACCAACAAAAACTCTTGAAAACCAAACAATTAACTTCATTATAAACGGTATTTAATTAGACTACAAGTTTACTACTTAGAAAGCAATTGTAAATGGATAAAGTTTATTTGTACCTTGCTAAAGGTGATAAAAAGTGATTACCAATTTTCAAAATCAACACAATCAAGCTATTAGTTTATGAATATGATTCCCTTTGACGAAGAAAAAGAGAAAAAAGAAATTGTAAATAGGTATCGGGCGTTATTGCGCTTTACCGAGGGCAAGGCAGATAATAGCGACAAAAAGATGATTCGCACGGCCTTCAATTTGGCATTAGATGCGCACGCTGGTGTGCGTCGCAAATCTGGTGAGCCCTATATTTTGCATCCGATAGAGGTTGCCATAATTGTGGCAAAGGAAATCGGTTTAGGGGCAACATCCATTGCTGCTGCACTGATACACGACGTAGTAGAAGACAGCGATTACACATTAGAGGATATAGATCGCCTATTTGGCGAAAAGGTAGCGAAAATCATTGATGGTTTAACAAAGATATCAGGGGTATTCGACCAGAATGTTTCCGCGCAGGCAGAAAATTTCCGCAAGATGTTACTCACCATCTCCGATGATATCCGTGTGATTTTGATTAAGCTAGCGGACCGGCTCCACAACATGCGCACAATGGACGACATGCCTTCGCATAAACAGCTAAAAATCGCCTCGGAAACGCTTTATCTCTATGCGCCTTTAGCTCATCGATTGGGTTTGTACAATATCAAAACCGAGCTTGAAGATTTGAGCTTAAAATATACCGAACCAGAGGTTTATCGAGATATCATTCTCAAGTTGAAAGAATCCAAAGCCGACGAGATGAAGTACCTCAAGCGGTTTAGTCAAAAAATTCGAGATGATTTAAACCGAGAGGGCTTTGATTTTTTGATAAAAGAGCGAACAAAATCCGTTTACAGCATTCGCAAGAAGATGGTCAATCAGGGTATTTCATTTGATGAGGTGTATGATAAATTTGCAATACGCATCATCATTAACACCCCTCCCGAGCGCGAAAAATCAGATTGTTGGAAAGTGTATTCCATTGTTACTGATAGCTACCGTCCGAGTCCTGACCGCCTTCGAGATTGGGTTTCTGCACCAAAGTCCAACGGGTATGAATCGCTCCACACCACGGTTATGGGCCCCGAGGGGCATTGGGTAGAGGTACAAATCCGTACACAACGCATGGACGATAAAGCTGAGCGTGGGTATGCGGCACATTGGAAGTACAAAGAAGACAGCAGCTCGGATGAAAAACTGGAGCGTTGGATTGAGCGCATCCGCGAACTACTCGAAAGCCCTGAGCAGAGTGCGGTTGACTTTGTAGACAATTTCAAGCTCGATTTATTTTCTGATGAAATTTTTGTTTTCACTCCTAAAGGGGATATGAAAATATTGCCCAAAGGCGCCACACCGTTAGACTTCAGCTTTGAAATTCATACCGAAGTTGGATTGAAAACACTAGGTACCAAAGTAAATGGCAAACTAGTGAGCTTGAATTATAAACTCAAAAGCGGTGATCAAGTAGAAATCATCACCTCTAATAAGTACAAACCAAAAGAAGAATGGCTTAATTATGTAGTCAGCGCACGCGCTAAATCCAAGATAAAAAGTGCCTTACGCGAAGAAAAGAAAGTTGTTGCTGATCAAGGGCGTGCCACCCTGGAGCGCAAGATGAACTTCATCAAAGTGCGCCTAACAGATAGCTTGGTACAAAAGATGCTCAATCACTTTAACATCAAAACACCCCAAGAGCTATATTATAAGGTAGGCAATGGTGTGATTGACAACCGTCATTTGCGAGAGTTCACAAAAAGCGACAACCGAGGGATTTACTCCTATATAAAGAGTAAGTTTAAACGATCGGCCAAGCAGGACGTGATTGAAGCAAAAAAAGAAAAGACAACTGCCACAAAATTAGTTTTTGGCACGAAAGAAGACGAACTTGCCTATTCCTTGGCCAAGTGCTGTAATCCCATACCTGGAGATTCAGTTTTTGGGTTTATCACAAGCACCGAAGGACTAAAAGTGCACCGCAACAACTGTCCAAATGCCGTTTCGTTACAATCGCGGTATGCTGCACGTACCATAAAAGCAAAATGGGTTCAAGCAGATCGGGATAAGTTTGTTGCTGAAATTGTGATTAAGGGTATTGACACAGTGGGCTTAGTTAATAAGGTCACACAAATCTTATCCAACAACCTAAACGTCAATATACGAGGCATTAACATAACAGCTGATGAAGGTTTATTCGAGGGTATCATTACGATGGAAATTGAAGACAAACTTCATTTGGATAAAGTTATTGAGAACTTGGGAAAAGTAGAAGGCATCGAGTCCATCAGTCGAGAGTATAAGAAAATATAAGATTTTGATAGAAGTGTTGTGGGCATAGTTATTTTCAGTAATTTGGCGGAAATTTATTTAAAGCTATGAATAAGACATTTATTTTCGGTTTAGCCTTCGCAACTTTAGCATTTACAGGTTGTAAAGAAGACGAGGAGCCGGCTGTAGTAGACGGTACATCTTACCCAACAGATCGTTTAGAGGTATCCCCATTGCCTAGCGTTCTCGTTCAGAAGACCACAGGTGCCTGGTGTCAATTTTGCCCAAATGGAGGCGAAGCTATGCTAGTAGCAAAAGCCGTTTATGGTGAGCGCATAGTTCCCTTTGTATTGCGCACAAACGACCCACTCACCACGCCCACCTCACAAATTCTTGAAGATAATTTCCCTGCTTCTGGTGTGCCTAATTTTTACATCAACAATGAAGATGCGGGACAAAGCATAGAAGGACCTATAGAGTTTGAATTGCTTAGAGAAAACAAAATAGGTGTTGCGCATGCTGTTACAAAAACAGACTCCGCTTATTTGGTAGATGTAAAAGTACAAGTCTTTAAAACCATGCAAGGTGAAGAGTTTTTTGTACAAACCTATTTAATGGTAGACGAAGTTGAAGCAAGAAATTTTGGTCAAGGTGCTAATTTGACACAAGTTTCTACTGTGCCTACAGTAAACAGAGGTACCGATGTGAGTACTTGGGCCAGAAATGCAGCTTTTGTTGATGGCGAACCTTTGGTTAAACCAGGTGATACTTACGTGCACTACTCTGCTGTTCATGGCCGTTCAATCAATGCTCCTGAATGGGGTTTGAACCTAAATGAAATCAATCCTTTTGGAAATGAATACATCGAGGGTGATATTTTAGGCTCACGCTTTACACCTATTCGCATGTGGTTGCCTATTGCTGACATCTCTCCTATCCAACCGCTATCTTGGGGTGTAGCTACTATTATCTGGCAGGTTAGACCAGGTGACACTGGAAACGACACCTTCTACGATTTTGTAAATGGTTACTATAGCGTTATCAAATAAACCGCGAAAGATTCAATAAAAAAAGAGCTGCATGTAATGCGGCTCTTTTTTTTACTCATATTTTAATGGCGTCCAGTAGAATAGCAATACCTTGCTCCTCTCCAAAAAGGGTGTTTTCAATCAAAATCGTCGTGGGAGAAATTTCGAAACAAGATGCATCTAGATTTTGGTGAGAATTTAAAAACTCATGAGAAGCTCGTGTTTGGCAGAAAAGTACTTTTGAGGGCAAGCTCAAACCTGCGTGCCTGAGTAGAAACAATTATTTGAGGACAATCACACTCCTACCTCCACCGAGCGTTGTCGCGTCAGCATTACAAAAGCAAATACCCAGCTTAACACGCCATAAAGCAGTGCTAGGAGGGATAGTGTCCCACTTAAGGTGAACCAGCCTGAAAAAGAATAAAGAACACCAAGCAAAAACAACAAGCGCAAGCTTTCCCAAAACAGAGCTGATTTATTTCCGTCCATTAAATCTGTAATACTATA
>JAIULY010000177.1 GCA_022565875.1 Schleiferiaceae bacterium
ATCTATTTCATCGGGATTGTTCATCAAAGCATCAAAACGCAACCGTTCCTCTTTGAATTTTTCTAATAGCGCATCTAGAAGTGCTTTTTTGGCATGGCCGTAGCCATAGCCACCCTCACGGTATCTGTTTTCCATATCTTGAACAGCGTCTTCATCGGCAATTAACTTATATAACTTTACGACGTTGCAAGTCTCTGGGTCTTTGGGGTCCTCTAATGCTGTGCTGTCTGTAATAATGCCCATCACTTGCTTTTTTAGGGCTTTCTCCGGAAGGAAGATGTCGATGATGTTGCCATACGACTTACTCATTTTTCGCCCGTCTGTTCCTGGTATAATCATTACCGTCTCATTGATAATGGCTTCGGGCATCACAAAGACTTCACCGTATTGATTGTTGAATTTCTGAGCAATGTCACGTGTAATTTCCAAGTGTTGTTGCTGGTCCTTTCCTACGGGTACAAATTCGGCATCGTACAACAAGATATCTGAGGCCATCAAAACAGGATAATCGAAAAGCCCCGCGTTTACATCGGCTAGATTCGCTGATTTATCCTTAAACGAATGGGCGTTGGCCAACATGGGGTAGGGGGTAAAACAATTGAGGTACCAAGTCAATTCTGTGCACTCTGGTAAATCACTTTGCTTGTAGAAAATGGTCTTTTCGGGGTCTAGCCCGCAAGCTAGCCATGCCGCTGCGGTGGCATATAAATTTTCTTTTCGCAGTGTTGCCTCTTTTACTGTAGTTAAAGAGTGTAGGTCTGCAATAAATAAAAAGGAAGAGTGGTCGGAAGAGGCTGCTAGTGCAATCGCAGGCTTTATAGCGCCGAGGATGTTCCCAAGGTGCTGCCTTCCAGAGCTTTGTATTCCTGTTAGAATTCTAGACATCGTTTTTATAATTTTTCACAAAAATAGGCATTGCATCTAGAATGCAGCAATGGAAATTGGTAAACCCTCCAATGGCGAAAAATGGAAACGGCCAGATGAAGTTGGCTGTGTTTCAACTTAATTATTGTAAGATTTTATCGCTGTATTCCCCGTGTTGTGGTTATTTTTGACAATTTGTAATCTCAAATTTTCTTGTTTTAAAACTTTAATGACTTTTGCATTAGGTTTGTGCGTACAAAATATAAAATTTTTAATTTTCATGAATTATTTCACCTATCTAACCCGTTGGTAACATTGGTTTTTCTAATTTTGCCACCTAATTTTTGAAAAATGCAGTTAACGAAAAATAAGTATCAATTATCAGGTGTTTCAGCTATTCAATTATGCGAAAAATACGATACACCTTTGTTTGTTTATGACACCGCCATAATGGAGCGGCAATACAAGCGCTTGTTAAAGGCGTTCGAAGGGAGCAAGGTACAGTTTAACTATGCCTGTAAAGCGCTTACAAACATCAATGTACTTAAGTTTTTCAAAAAGCTGGGCAGTGGCTTAGACACTGTTTCCATTCAAGAAGTTGCGTTGGGCTTAAAAGCCGGCTTTGCTCCTGAACAAATTATTTTCACGCCAAACTGTGTGTCCTTCGAAGAAATTGTCCAAGCCGTAGAGTTGGGCGTTCGCATCAACATCGACAATTTAAGTATACTCGAGCAATTTGGTCATAAGTATGGCAATAGTTATCCTGTATGCTTGCGATTAAATCCGCACATTATGGCGGGGGGGAATTTGAAAATTTCCACTGGACATATTGATTCTAAATTTGGTATCAGCATCCATCAAATGCGTCATTTGGAGCGCATTGTTAAAACATTGAACATTCACGTCAATGGTCTACACATGCACACAGGAAGTGAAATTGTAAATGTGGATGTCTTTTTAAATGGTGCGGAATTGTTGCTGGAGCAAGCCATGCATTTCCCTGATTTGGAATATATTGATTTTGGTAGTGGTTTCAAAGTAGGGTATAAGCCTGGCGATTTAGAAACGGATATTACCGAATTAGGCGAACGCATGGGATCGATGTTCCGTGGCTTTTGTCAAGAGTACGGAAGGGAATTAACCATCGAATTTGAACCGGGTAAGTATCTCGTCAGCGAGGCTGGATTTTTCTTCTGTAAGGTAAATGTCATCAAACAAACCACCGCTACAGTGTTTGCTGGGGTTGATACCGGCCTCAATCACTTTATTCGCCCCATGTTTTACGATGCCTACCACCATATCACCAACATTAGTAATCCCGATGGGAAAAATCGGGTGTATACGGTTGTGGGGTATATTTGTGAGACAGATACGTTTGCATCAGATCGTCCGATTAATGAAATTCGTGAGGGGGACGTGTTGTGTTTTCACAATGCCGGCGCCTACACGAGCGCTATGGCTAGCAATTACAACAGTCGCCCAAAACCTGCGGAAGTGCTCATACACAACGGTAAAGATTATTTGATCACACGCCGCCAAACCCTTGAAGATTTACTCGCTACACAAGTCGAAATAGAGTTATGAGTATCGCCATACGAAAAGCGCAAAAGGAGGATATCCCAGCCATTTACCAATTAATAATGGACTTGGCGCTTTATGAGAAAGAACCTGATGCAGTGATTATTTCTGCTGCCGATTTGGAACGTCATTATTTGATAGAAAATAGATTCCAATGTCTCGTTGCCGCTGACGGTGCTACCATTGCTGGAATGGTGCTGTTCTATCCGCGGTACAGTACATGGAAAGGCCCCACACTGCACTTAGAGGACTTTATAGTTCGCGAGGATTATCGCCGTGGTGCTATTGGCAAGCAGCTTTTTAAAGCATTTCTAGAATATGCCGCAGCTGCCGAGGTGCAGCGCGTAGAATGGGTAGTGCTCAATTGGAATGCCCCAGCCATTGCATTTTACGAAAAACAACAAGCTGTTTTAGACAATCAATGGACTATTTGTCAACTATCAAGAACGGAAATTTTGCAAAACCTTAAGCAAGAAGATGAAAGTATTTAAATTTGGAGGTGCCTCAATCAAGGATGCCTCTGGGGTTTCTAATGCCCTCAAAATTGTGAAATTATTTCAAGATAGTCCGCTTACCGTTGTGATTTCTGCAATGGGTAAAACGACCAACGCATTAGAGAAAATTACCGCTAATTTTTACTCTCAAAAGGATGATTTTAAAGATGATATTCGCACTTTGAAGGCGTATCACTTTAATATTTTGAACAAACTTTTTGATGACCAAGACCATCCGGTATTCAAGAAAATTCACGAATACTTCAATCTGTTTGAAGAAAGTTTGCTTCTACCGCGTGTCGACCTCTCCTATAGTAAGGTTTACGATCGCTTGGTGCCTTTCGGCGAATTGTTGAGCACAACTATTGTGCATGCGTTTTTAGAAAACAATGGCATTGCTGTTAAGTGGTTGGATGCTAGAGAGCTGGTAAAAACAGATGACAATTACAGAGCCTCTAGGGTGCTTTGGGATCAAACAGAAAAAGCGGTAAAGAAGAATATCGATAGAGAATCAGGTATCTACCTGACACAAGGCTTTATTGGAGCAGATGCCTCAGGACATTTTACCACACTAGGTCGTGAAGGATCGGATTATACCGCCGCGATTTTGGCCTATTGTCTCGATGCAGAATCGGTTACAACCTGGAAGGATGTTCCCGGTATTCTCAATGGTGACCCCAAAGAGTTTATCCACTCCAAACTATTGCACCAAATCTCCTTCACAGAGGCAATAGAATTGGCCTATTTTGGCGCTTCGGTGATTCACCCCAAAACCATTCAGCCTTTACAGCGGAAAGAAATCCCATTATACGTGAGAAGCTTCTTGTCGCCGAACGAACCGGGTACGGTCATTAAAAAAGGCATGCCACTCAACCCGATGATGCCTTGTTTTATAAAAAAACCAAATCAAGCTTTATTAAAGGTTTCCACTAAGGATTTGGCCTTTATTGTTGAGGATCATTTGAGTCGAATTTATCAGGTATTTCACGATATGGGCGCCCGTGTCAACATGATGCAAAACTCAGCCGTGAGTACCAGCTTCTGCATCAATCACGATCCTGTTATTATTCCTGAATTGATACGAGAATTGGAAAAGGATTTCAATTTGACCTACACGTCTAATGTTGTTTTGTATTCTGTAAGGCATTACAACACCAAAGCAAGAGACGAACTGAGCAGAGGTAAAGATATCTTTATGGAACAAATAACTCGCGACACCTATCAATTAGTTGCCAACGAGTAGATTTTTGAATAGCAAGGATGGAGTGCCCTCCATAATGGAAGCGTTTTGCAGAAAGGGAATTTTCGGTGGAGACACAACACTTTGACATAAAATCTGGTGTTACCATCCCAAAAAAATACCGCTACTGAAAAAATCAGTAGCGGTATTTTTTTTTCTAATCGAAGCAAATCATTCCATTGGCAATGCGGGAAGTAACTGGCTTTGCGCCATTCCAAACCCAATGCGCAGGTCATTTTTTTGGCAAAAAGCGCGCATGGTCACGGTATCGCCATCCTCGATAAAGGTACGCGTTTCACCTGTTTTTAACGACAATGGATTTTTCCCACTCCATGAAAGTTCTAGCATGCTGCCAAACGAATCAGGAGTCTTTCCGCTAATGGTTCCGCTAGCCAACAGGTCGCCTGCTTTGATGTTGCAACCGCCCACGGTGTGATGTGCCAACTGCTGCGCCATGCTCCAATACATAAACTTAAAGTTCGATTGGCAAACGATGCTCTCTTCGGTTTGCTTTTCGGGTGTAATACTTACGGAGAGTTGGATGTCAAAGTTGCCGTCTTTTCGCGCTTTGAGGTAGGGGAGTACCTCGGGGTTTTGCTCTGGACTAGCTACGCGAAACGGCTCAAGCGCGTCTAAGGTAACTATCCAAGGCGATATGGTAGAGGCAAAGTTTTTGGCTAGGAAGGGCCCAAGGGGTACGTATTCCCATTTTTGGATATCGCGAGCCGACCAATCGTTGAAAATAACCATTCCGAAGATATAGTCCTCGGCTTCTGTTGTGCTGATTCTTTCGCCAAGTGGTTTCCCGTTTCGGGTGATAAACGCCATTTCCAATTCGAAATCAAGGCGCTTTGACGGGCCAAATACAGGTGCGTTGGCATTAGGAGGAAGTGTTTGTCCCATTGGTCGGTAAACGGGTTCACCTGAAACAATGATTGAAGAAGCGCGTCCATGATAACCCACAGGGATGTGTTTCCAATTGGGCAATAGGGCGTTTTCAGGATCGCGAAACATTTTACCCACATTGGTGGCATGTTCGATGCTGCTATAGAAATCCGTATAATCGCCAACCGTTACAGGCAACAACATTTCGACAGCATGTACATCGTGTAAAACAGCGGATTGATGCGCTTTGTTGTTCTGAAGTGTAGCCGTGTTGTCATCAAAAACTTCGGCAATGGCATCGCGGACAGCCCGCTGTAGGTCTTTGGATAAACTAATGAAATCGTTTAAGTCATTGGCAAGAAAAACGCCATCTGGCAAGTCGATAGACGCGAAGTAGCCCAATTGTTGAAGCGCGGCCAAATCGATTGCTGTATCGCCAATCCGGGACCCGCAAGTTACCACACCCTCAGGTGTTTTGAATACCCCAAAAGGGATGTTTTGAATTGGGAAATCGGAATCAGCAGGAACCGATAACCAAGACTTTCTATTTGGGTTGTTTGCTTTGATCATTATGTTCTATTTTTGGGCAAAAATAAGGCTTAATATATGGGGAGGCAAAATATTGTCAAACCTGCTGAGTTCAGGTGAACCGCGTGATGCGTTAGGCTGTTTTTTCAACGTAGAGTAAGTAACATCAAATCCAAAAAATGAAAAGAGATCAACAAATTTTCGACCTGATTGATTTAGAACACAAACGCCAATTAGAGGGTATAGAACTCATTGCCTCTGAGAATTTTGTGAGTCAGCAAGTGATGGATGCTATGGGCAGTGTGCTCACCAATAAATACGCGGAGGGATTTCCTGGTAAGCGGTATTATGGTGGTTGTGAGATTGTCGATCAAGTGGAAACCTTGGCCATCGAACGCGCCAAAACGTTATTTGGAGCCGTACACGCCAACGTACAGCCGCACTCGGGCTCACAGGCCAATGCCGCCGTGTACCTCGCATGCTTAGATCCCGG
>JAIULY010000178.1 GCA_022565875.1 Schleiferiaceae bacterium
GAACAAATAAAACGAGAAATTGAAGCTGAACTAGAGGCTTTAAAGGAAAAACTTGAAAATCTTTAACTATGCACCCAAAGCACTTCATACGAAGTGCTTTGGGTTTTAAAGTATCATATTCCCCGTTTCTTTCATCCGTTACAACATGGCCATTTCAGTTTGTCAGTTTACAAATTGATAATCCGCTATTCACATAACAAAACAATTTTAGTAATCCTTCGATTACCCTAGTCTCGATAACATGCCGTTTTTTTGCAGTGAATTAATTCTCATTGCACTAATGAAAAAAATAATTACTTTTTTTGCGGTTTTTCTCGCAGTATTTACCACCTCAGCGCAGGTACCCGCTTATTACAGTACTGTAAATTTTGCAGATTCCGGACAGGTACTTAAAAACGAACTTGCTCAACTCATCACTTCAACACACACTACTTTTTTAAGTTACACGCCAGGCATTTGGAATTTACTTGAGGTATCTGACATCAACCCTGATGATTCCACTGAAGTACTTCTGATTTATGGATTTGACAACAATGACGGCATTACGCGTACCGACCGCTCAAGAGCGATTAGCTTGCGTCAAACCGGAAGTTCATCGGTTGGTTTTTGGAATCGCGAACATGTTTTTGCCCGATCCATGGGCACACCGAACCTCGGCACAACTGGAGCTGGGGCTGATGGGCATCACCTAGCAGCATGCGATGGTCAAATGAACTCTTCGAGAGGCAACCGACCCTTTACCGCAGGAAGTGGCAATGCCACAACCGTTGGCTCAGCACTCTTTTATCCAGGCGATGAGTGGAAAGGCGATGTCGCAAGGATGATGATGTATTTGTACTTGAGATACCCCAATCAATGTAATGCAAGTACTGTTGGTGACGGGCCCATCACCTTTTCTACTTTTGACGATATGCCCGATATTTTCTTGATTTGGAATGCAGAGGATACCGTTTCTTATTTTGAAAGACAGCGAAACGAAGCCATTTTTAATGCACAGGGCAACAGAAACCCTTTTATCGACAACCCGTATTTGGCTGAACGTATTTGGGGTGGGCCATCTGTAAATGATGCTTGGAATACCTTCAGCACTGTTGCCGAGCAGGAACAAATTAGCAGTCTGTATCCAAATCCATCCAATGGAGTGTTCCGCATCTTTGGCCTGACAGCTCCGAAAAACGTCACCATCATTGATTATCTAGGACGTCCACTTTTACAATTTGAGCCCAATCGTGCCAACTTTGAAGTGGATATGACGCAAATGGAAAGCGGTGTTTACCACATGACCATTCAGTACGCCAACCGCGTGGAAGCACACCGATTGCTCTTGGTCAAATAAACAAATAACACTTTGTCAAAAAAAATGATTTATCGGGCAAGACCTGATAAATCATTTTTTTTTTAGCAAAAACAGCTTTCTATTAATCTTCTACTTCAAGGTTCAGTACTTCTGTAATCGTATAATCGGACTTGGGAGGTGTATTTCGGAGAACAATTTCAGCGAGAAAACCTGCTACAAAAAGCTGTATACCAATCACTAGCGTGGTTAACGAAATGTAAAACCAAGGATCATTGGTAATCAGACCGGGTTGTAATCCCATATTGAGCCGGTACAATTTGACGCCTCCGATATACAACAGCGCCAAACTACTGATCACAAACATTAGTGTACCCAAAAGACCAAAAAAATGCATGGGACGCCTACCAAATTTACTGATGGTGGCTAATGTAATCAAATCCAAAAACCCATTAATAAACCGATCCCAACCAAACTTGGTGGTGCCGTACTTTCTGGCTTGGTGTGCCACTACCTGCTCCCCTATTCTATCAAAGCCTTTGTTTTTGGCCAAAAAGGGAATGTAGCGATGCATCTCACCCGTCACCTCAATGTTTTTGACTACATCGCCTCTGTATGCCTTGAGTCCACAATTAAAATCGTGTAACTCAATCTTACTCATTTTGCGGGTTGCCCAATTAAACAATTTGGTGGGCAGGGTTTTGGACAAAGGATCGTAGCGCTTCTTTTTCCAACCTGAAATCAAATGATAACCGTCCTCACGAATGCCTTTCATCAAACCGGGAATCTCCTCCGGACTATCTTGCAAGTCTGCATCCATGGTAATCACTACATCTCCTTTCGTAACTCGGAAACCGCGATTCAATGCCGCTGATTTACCCTGATTCTTTCGAAAGGAAATCCCCTTCACTTCAGGGTGCTTCACACTCAACTGCCGAATGATTTCCCAAGAGTCATCGGTGCTCCCGTCATTCACGAAAATCACCTCAAAAGTGTATTGTTCGCGATTGCAGACGCGCTTTATCCAATCAAAGAGCTCCGGTAGCGATTCTTCCTCGTTGTATAACGGAATAACAAGGGATACATCCATTTAAATAGTGTCTTTATCAATAACCTGATTATCAAAATCAAAAGGAGGGTCTTTTTTCAAAAATGCGGCTAGCAACAATGCAAAAAACAAACCGGGGAATATCACTCCAAAAAAGCCGCCAATACCCATAAATACGGGTGAGGTAAATTTCTTGGCCATACTTATGGCTAGGTCAATTTGCTCTTGTGTGGCATCTGGCTGTGACTTTAAAATGCTTTCCTCCGCTGTAGATAAGGCTATTTCCTGAAAATCGGGAACAATAACCGTGGTGTGCAAAACCATATAGGCTCCGGAAACCAAGGCCGCAACAGCCGCTGTCGTTAGTGCTACTTTAAACGCTTGGCCAAATCGGGCATATCCCGAATTAGACGAGATAAACTTATTTACACTAAGCAGCATAAAGACCAAAAGCACGCCCAACGAGAGTATCGTTGAAAGCCCCGTCCCGATTTTTTCCTGCCCAACTATGTGTATTAGTAAGGTAATAGAACTCAAAAGTAGTCCGGAAATCAACCCGTAATTACCTCCAATTGAAAGTGTCGTATTCTTATTCATCGCATTGTTTTTTGGTTCGCAAATATACCGTTTTGAACCACAAAAAAACATTTAAAAAAAGTTTTTGAAATGTCATTAACTGCCTTACCTTTGCACCCGGGCAAGTCTCATACAACCAGCTCCTGGTGAATCCCCCAGGTCCGGAAGGAAGCAAGGGTAACTGGTCGTAGCGGTGTGATATGAATCGCTTGCCCTTTTTTTATGCCTACAAACGAGCGGCATGTCGGGTCACTAAAACCCAACGATTCAGCTCTCTACGATAAACTTCTGTGTAATCTAATACAATCTCAAGGGGCTTTCCATCTAATGCAACATGGAAAGTTCCCCTGCCGTTCACTATGGCAATGTCGTTGAAGTACCGAACGGCACTGCTCGCAATTTCTACCGCCTTATACACCAACTTGCCCGATGCAATATTCTCCACCACCTCATTTGAGGTCTCATGCCAACCATTGGAGTGAACATAAAGCAACTGATCATCCAGAATTTCTTGTAACAATGTCAACTCTTTGTTGATCATCCATTCAAACTTTTGCCTGTGTAAGAGGTCTACCTCATCCTCAATTTCCTGCCCAATCATCCCCAAGGGCATTACTAAAAACAGGCTAGCAAATACAATCCAATTTTTCATCTTATTCAGTGGTTAAAGTCCTCAGTTTCTAATTCCGCAAACAATAGCGCAAGATAATTGAAAAACTATCGCCTTTACTTTTGAATGGGAAAGCGTATTTCTACCGTTACTTCGTTGTCTGCACGCAACTTGTTTATCGAAATGTTAAAGTCTTGTGTATTCAATTGTGTTTTCCCCACCAATTCATTTCCAATAACCTCAAAATCAAAACGATTACTCTTTTTAATTCCTTTTATTGTCAGGTCACCCTGTACCTCATACCCCTTGCCCTTTCGCTGTACCTTCGTGCTTTTAAAGTGCATTTCTGGGTGCGTGCTCGCATCGAAATAAGTATTGGTTCGCAAGTGGAGGTTGCGAATAAAGTTTCCTGTTTTTAACGTTTCTACTTTAACGCTACCTTGCATCATGGAACGCTCAGGTTGTTCCGCATCCCATTGCACAGTCCCTGAAAAATCGCCTACTGTACCGGCTACTTTATTCTTCACAAAGTAAAAACTAATAGCGGGATCGGTGGTGTCCACAACCCATTGTGACGTTGAAAACGCCAACAAAAAAAGGATGGACATCCCAAAAAATACTTTCTTCTTACGCATGATCTAAAGGCTTATTTTTTATGTGAAATTAAAAACTACCTACAACTAGCCGCCGCAGGATGCACTTGACATGTAAACCCATAAAACAGCAATAGGTTTGCTCTTCACAAATCATTTGGCTGCCAAACGGGCTGTCCCTTCCAAGTCCTCGGTGTTTGCCGCGTTTGCCTAAGGCGTCCGAGGAGCTTCCGTTGGTCGCTCTCTCCCGCCAAGGCGCACTGCGGCACTCACCTCCGGGCTTTCCAGTACCATCCCTGGCAGAGCACGTGATAATGAGATTACTCTTCTATTCCATCAAGTCTCTCCAACAAAATTTAGCTTCAATCAGCACCGTTTCACCGGCGCAATTTCTTTTGTACAAAAGCACCTATCACAGTAAAAAATGCCATAAACAGTGAGATATTCAACAAATAATCACCTGTTTTGGAATAATACGTAGTCGCATCATTGGCATAAAGGGTCTCACGCAGCACACCAGAAACCCCGTAAGGTAGCGCTTGCAACACATCCCCCCGTTGGTTGATAAAACAACTGATTCCCGTATTTGCCGACCGCGCTACCGCCCGACGATTTTCAATGGCGCGCAACCGAGCATAGTGCATGTGCTGCCGGTGACCTGGCGTATTTTCCCACCAACCATCATTGGTTATCACAAATAACAAAGTAGCTCCTTCCGCAATATAGTCGGTTACAAAATCGCCATAAATACTCTCGTAGCAAATCGGTACGCCCACCGCAACATCTTTCTGAGCATGCGAAAAAACCTCGCGCTGCTCTTGGGTAGCTAACGTCCCCGTAGTGCCGCCCAAATCAATAATCAAACGCCCCAATAGGGGCTCTAGTAACCAGGTGTAAGGCATCATTTCTACGCCCACAACCAACTTCGATTTGTGGTAGAGCGCCACCTCCTCCCTGCCATTTACTATGTGAAAAGCCGTGTTGTAGGAGTCAAAATAACGGTCAGCGTCGCGAAACTTTCGTGCCGTTTTAGAGCGCTTTTCTCCTTCTTGAAAAATTTTGTAGGTACTTGCTCCTGCAATCAATTCGGTGTTTGGGTACTGTTTCAACCACTCGCTTAACAGCTCAATACTTTGGTTCAAGCGTGGCTCAGGCGTGTGGAATCCTCGGGGCAGCATCGTTTCAGGACCTACGACAAAATCTACTTGCTGATCTGTTTTTTCTTGTGCCAACTGCAAAAATTGCTGGGTCAGTTGCGTTTCAGGAACCGCAAATTTCTCAGTGTACGAATCCACATTGGGCTGCACAACAACTATATCCGTTGCGGTTCCTTTTTCCTCATATGCCCTGTATACCGTTACCGAATACCAAATGGGGACAGCAACCAACAACACGAGCACCAATATCCCTTGGCCCACAAGCGGTTTCCATTGTTTGTGCAAATAATAAAAGTTGCTGGCCACCAAGTACAGGGCAATATTCACAAAACCCACCCAAAGGGTACCCCCAAACACACCGGTATATTCATACCATTGAATCCAAGAAACGTGCGTTGCAAAGGCCTGCCCTAAATGCAACCAAGGCCAACTGAGTGCCCACCAATGCTGAAATCCCTCCAAACACACCCATAAAAAGGGCAAAGCGATATAGGCTCTTCTCGCACCAATATTTTTCTTGACCAACGAAAAAATGGCAAACACGGCGCTTTGCATAAAAGCGGTAATGGTAATTGCGGCCACGGATCCCCAATCGCTCGCGTGCCAAATCCACCAAGAGGTAGTGATATTAAACAACAAAAAACCCGGATAAGCATACCACAAGGCCATTTTTCCCCGCTTGTCTGGATGAGTTCGCGATAGCCATTCTTCTAAAAAAAGTAAAGGCAAAAA
>JAIULY010000179.1 GCA_022565875.1 Schleiferiaceae bacterium
GGATATAAGCGTTACCAAATATTTTCCCAGAGCCCACGGCATTTTCATAGTACAAACTATCGCCTTTGTACAAGCGACCGGTATCGTAGATATAGGAATGGGTGGTGAAATGTGATACTTCTTTTAGGCCGTCGTGTTGGCCACGCTCGGTATAAATAAAGCTGCTATCGTTGAAAATTAGCGTAGGACCTCTAAATTTTGACAGCTCAATTTCTGAAAAGTAGATTAGGGTGTCAGAGGTTATTGTGTAGCGCGGAGTGACAAGATGTACGCTGTCTTTAAAGTTGAATTGCTTGGTGGTGGAGTTGTAAACACCTTTTTTACTAGTCAGTACATCTTCATTGTTGATGATTTTACCAAAGGTGTTGTAGTGCGATTGGTTGGTTTTGCGATTGAAAGTGAGGGTGTTAGTGGTGAGCGTTATTTGAGGGTCGCGCAAGGTCACATTATCATACACATCCGCAATACGCGTTTCGCCATTATAAAAAAGGCGATCGCCAAAAAGAAACAGCGTATCGCCTTGGTTTATTTTTACATTCCCAAAAGCTCGTGTGGTATTCTTTCCTTGGTACACCACCGCACTATCGCAGTACATTAGCGCCCCTTCGTGTTCCAAAATCACATTCCCAATCAGAATGTTGATGTTTTCGCCCGCTTGTTTTTGCAACAAGCCACGATCAGCTTGTTTGATTTCAATGATTTTTTTTTGCTGACCCCATGAAGAGAAAGACAAAAAAAGACAAAAAATAAGAAGGGAGATGCGTTGCATTAATTAGAATTAAAAAAAGCGGGAAACTCAATAATTCCCGCTTTATTACAAAGATTACGCCAATTATAAATAAATGGTTTGATTTCTATCAGGACCCAATGAAACAACGCTTATTGGCACGCCCAATTCTAACTCGAGAAAGTTAATATACGCTCTCAAATTATCTGGAAATTCTGCGGGAGTGGTGATTTTGGTAACGTCTTGCGACCAACCTGGCAGCGATTTGTAAATAGGTTTTACAAATTCTGGATCGAGGCGATACGGCAACGATTCAATGATTTCTCCTCTGTACTCATAGGCGGTACAGGCCTTTATTTCCTCAAAGCCACTCAATACATCTGCTTTCATCATGATGAGTTGTGTCACGCCATTAATGGCAATGGCATAGCGCAAAGCAGGTAAGTCTATCCAGCCACAGCGTCTTGGTCTGCCAGTGGTGCTGCCAAATTCGTTGCCTTTTTTGGCTAGAGTAGCGCCATTTTCGTCGAACAATTCGGTTGGGAATGGCCCGCTACCTACGCGCGTGCAATAGGCTTTAAAGATCCCAAAAACATCCCGGATTTTATTGGGTGCAATGCCCAATCCAGTACAAGCACCCGCCGCAGTGGTATTGCTGCTTGTTACAAATGGGTAAGTCCCAAAATCTATGTCCAAAAGTGAACCCTGCGCTCCTTCCGCTAAGATGTCTTTGCCTTTTCGAAGCGCTTCGTTGAGCACTACTTCGCTGTCGATAAAGGGTATTTGCTTCATAAACTCGATGGCGGCAAACCAGTCCTGTTCTGTGGATTGCCAATCGAAGTCTAGTTCAAAATGGCTGAGGAGTTCGAGGTGTTTGTTTTTTAGGTTTTCATAATTCTCTTGAAAATCTGGAAGCTCGGTGTCCCCTACGCGAAGTCCGTTTCTACCGGTTTTGTCCATATAGGTTGGGCCAATGCCTTTCAAGGTGCTGCCAATTTTCTTTTTGCCTTTGGCTTGTTCAGATGCGGCGTCAAGAGCGCGATGCGTAGGCAATATCAAATGGGCTTTTCTGCTAATCCGCATGCGCGAAAAAACATCGGGCGCTGAGGGTAGTATTTTTTCAATTTCTCTTTTGAAAATGATGGGGTCAATCACAACACCATTGCCAATGATATTGAGCGAGTTTTCGTGGAAAATGCCGGATGGAATGGTGTGCAATACGTGTTTTTGACCATCAAACTCCAGTGTGTGCCCCGCATTCGGGCCACCTTGAAAGCGTGCGATGATGTTGTATTTCTGGGTAAATACATCTACGATTTTGCCTTTACCTTCATCGCCCCATTGAAGGCCGAGTAGTATGTCAACTGCCATTACTGAAAAGAATTATGATTTATTGTCTGATGAATGTTGAGAAGTTTCTGCTTCTTCCTTTTTTGGATTTTTTAACGCATAAATATACAAGGAGTGTCCCTGTACCTGAACGCCAAAAATTTCTTCAATTGTGTTTTTAATGTGCTGGATGCGCGGGTCGCAAAACTCAATCACTTCGTTGGTGTCGGTGCAAATAATGTGGTCGTGTTGTTTGTTGTAATACGACTTTTCATAATGTGATTGGTTTTGGCCAAATTGATGCTTGCGCACCAGCCCGCAGTTCAATAGCAATTCAATCGTGTTGTACAGCGTGGCTCTACTCACGCGGTAGTTTTTGTTTTTCATGCTGATGTACAGCGTCTCAATGTCAAAGTGGTCTTCTTTGTCGTAAATTTCTTTGAGAATCGCGTAGCGCTCCGGCGTTTTTCGCTGCCCGTTGGCCTCTAAAAAACTCGAGAACACTTGTTTTACTTTGTCGTACGAGGTGTTGTCTTGCATTATTTATTGCTCAAAACTAAACGCCAAAGGTAGGTAAATACGCCCAATTTTCTAGCTGGAAAATTTCTGCGTTCTTGTCCTATTTATTTTTGCTTTATCCACTATTAGGTTCCCCAAAACAAGGTCTTTTTCTGAAGCCTAGGATCCTCTACAATGCCATTGATAAAGTTGGCTTGCACGTCAAACTCTTCAAATAAATGCGCTCCCGGAAATCCCTCCATATCTTTTTGACTAATCACAAAGTTAAAGGCTTTTAATAATCTTCGGGATGTCGGGTAATAACTCCAGTGCCATTTTTCATCTTTATAACCAGGGCGTCCTTTGTGCTCGTCTTTGTAGGGTTGGAAAAAACCGTATTCATGCGCATGGGTATCCAGCCATCGATACAATCGTGCGCCATATCCTGATTCAAAATACGCCGGCTCTACGCTGTTGATGTCTAAGTCTGTCCCCCAATGATGACGCGAGGTGCCTGGCATACTCGAATAGGCCATAATGGCCTGTGTGCGTTTTTTGTCGCTGCCACTAAATCCTTCCCACTTGCGGTTCCAAATCCCTATCTGGTACTCGTAATTTCTCGTGCCGGATACAATGACCATGTCGAAACCGTCTTTCTTTGCGGCTTTGGCCATCGCTATAAAAGCGGCTACCACTTCTTTTCGCAAATACTCTTTCTCTTTTGACGCATAGGCACTGGGCACACGCTCAAAGTCGGGATGCACTTCGGGATTGAATTGGCCCATCAAATCTTCTTTGGTGTAAACGGGCGCTTTCTCAAAGCGCCATGCCCCAACAACGCCAAAGAGTAGGGTAGCAGCTAAAAGAAGGGTACATCTAGATTTCTTCATTTTTTGATACTTTAGTTTTGTTGATTCGCAAGCAATCCCAAACAGATACTTGCCGCTACAGCCACGTTTAATGATTCTGCTTTTGAGCTGCTCGCTTGTGGAATCAAAATCTTCTTGTCTAAAATTTTTTGAACGGTGTTGGATATGCCATGACTTTCGCTACCTAACACTAAAATGGTTTTTTCTGGCCAACGGGTTTGATACACGGAGCTGCCATCGAGTAATGTGCCGCAAACTGTATAGCCTTGCGCTTGAAACAAAGGTGCCAAATCTACAAGTTTCTGTTGGTACAGGTCTACATTACCCAAAGAGCCCATACTGCTCTGCACTGTTTTGAAATTGTACACATCCACGCAATCGTCACTACAAATGATTTGTCGAACGCCAAACCAATCGGCTAGTCTTATGAGCGTGCCCATGTTTCCGGGGTCACGAATACCATCTAAAAAAAGCACTACAGCTGAAGTGGAATCGGGGTACAAAGACGGGACTTTTGGCTTTTCAAAAACAGCAATACATTGATTGGGTGTCTCAAAATTGCTCACACGACGCAAGTCTTCCTCGGAGATGGATTGTAGGGGTAGCGCACTGTCCCAGTTGGTTGTGCTCCAAACCTTATACAGTTTCAGGCCATTGGCTATCAAATCGCCAATTACTTTTGGCCCCTCTGCAACAAACATTTCCTCTTGGTCGCGATACTTTTTTCGTTGTAGCTTGCGCAATAATTTAGCGTCGTTGTTGCTAAGCATGAGTTGTTGGACTTTATTCGTTGCAAGATAACTTGTTTTGAGAAATCTTTTTTTTCGTTTTTTGGGCTTTTTAGTGGTGGTAATGCTGTTGGGCAGTTGCAGCACGACGAGGCGCATTAGTGACAACGAAAAGCTGCTGCAAAAAAACGAAATATCTCTCAACCGTCGCAACTTTGATCGTGAAGAATTATCAAACATCTTAAAACAACGCCCAAATGGACGCATCCTAGGCCTGCCTATGTCGTTGTATGTATACAATTGGGGCCGAAAAAATAAGTCGGGATTCTTTACGCGTATCGGCGAACCGCCAGTTTTGTTTGATAGTATTGCCGCCCAACGGTCGCTTTCCCAAATGCTGATTTATCTGGAAAGCAAGGGGTATTTTAACGCAACCGGAGAACTGTTCATCGATAGCACACACCCTAAAAAAGTTATCGCGCGTTACGAATTTCAAATCGGTGAACCGTATCGGATTGGGGATATTAGCTGGGATATTCACAGTCCTCAATTGCGAAATCTGGTCGGCATCAACCGCATGGGGACGCTTTTAAAAAGTGGCGAACGCTATGATGTAGGTATTTTAGACCAAGAGCGCGAGCGCCTCACGAAATTGTTTCGCGATTTTGGTTATTACGATTTCCCCCGAGACCTCATTCGATTTGAAGCAGATTCTACCGTTGGCCAGAAAAGAATTGATTTGAAAATGATCGTTATCGACTTTCCCGTTAAAAATAATGACACTTTACAATTTATTCCGCACCAGCCTTTTACTATAAATCAGGTATTTGTCATTCCCGATTTTGACTATAGCAAAGGCACTGCGGCCATTGTGGATACAGTGGACTTTATGGGGTATAAAATTCTCCAAACAGCTGATCCAAAATTTAATGAGCGGGTGCTACACGATGTGATTCACATTACTAGTAGTGCTACCTACCGCGAATCGGATGTACGTCAATCGTATTCACATATCAATTCCCTTCGAGTTTTTAGATCATCTGAAATTTCTTTTCAAAGGGATACTGTAGCAGGCAATCCCTTTGCTCTTAATGCCTTGGTTCGTTTAACGCCCTTTCAAAAGCGTTCGTTTACTACAGAGCTGCAAACGTTAAACACCTCAGGTAATTTTGGTATCTCTGGCAATTTGGGATGGGTCAATCGCAATACGTTTCGCGGTGGAGAGCTGTTGGAGTTTCGACTTGGTGGTGGTGTGGATGCACAGGCAAACTTTAGAGATGACGATGACCGGGTTTTTAACACGACGCAATTTTCTGCTGAAGCCTCGTTGACTTTCCCACGCTTTATTTTGCCCTTTTCTACTTTGGGCGTTTTCCCTAAATCCATGACCCCTACCACGCGTTTGAGTTTGAGTTACTCACGGCAAGTGCGTTTGGAGTTTGATAGAGCTGTGTTTAATGCCAGTTTGCGTTACAATTGGCGCGAAAGTGCCACCAAAAATCACAACCTGAATTTAGTGGATTTGAATTACTTGAACGCGGTTCGGGTGGATCAAATTCTCTTGGATAATCTTCTTTTTGTGAATAACTTTCAGGACAACTTTATCGCCGCAGTTCGCTATTCATTTACCTATAACGAACAAGTTTACAAAAAAGCTAGTCATCAAAACTACTTGAGTATTGGTGTAGAGTTTTCTGGAAATCTCATTTCTGTTTTTGA
>JAIULY010000180.1 GCA_022565875.1 Schleiferiaceae bacterium
GACAGCTTGTTATCTCAGGTGCTGTGCCGGCTGTAGAAGCAGCCTGCGAGGCATTAAAAGCAGCAGGTGCAAAGCGCGCATTGGTGCTTCCTGTTGGTGGAGCCTTTCACTCGCCCATCATGGCGCCAGCAGAGGCCGAGTTAGCCGAGGCCATCGCCGCAACCACGATTGTAGCGCCAAAGTGTCCCGTGTATCAAAATGTTTCCGCAATAGGTGAAACTGATCCTGAAGTCATTAAAACCAACTTGGTGGCCCAGCTTACGGGTGCGGTGAAGTGGACACAATCGGTTCAGCAAATGGCTGCTGATGGTGCTACTCACTTTGTTGAGGTGGGGCCGGGTAAAGTGTTGCAAGGCTTAGTAAAGAAAATCGCTGACACAGCAACTACAGAAGGGGTATCGTAATGGAGACATTTTGGAAAAGTCCTTCGAATATTGCCCTAATTAAATATTGGGGAAAGTACGACCCACAATTGCCAGCCAACCCAAGTATAAGCTTTACACTTTCTGCATGCCATACCGAAACACGCGTAGCGGCCTTGCCTTGTGAAAAGCAAAACGATGTGCAGTTTGAAATCTATTTTGAAGGAATAAAAACCCCGGCCTTTGCACCAAAAATTGCTGCGTTTTTTAAGCGTGTGGCGCACCTGGTGCCATGGGTATATGACTATTCATTTTCCATCTACACACAAAATTCTTTTCCGCATTCGAGCGGTATTGCAAGTAGTGCTAGCGGCATGAGTGCGTTGGCTTTGTGTTTGACGGATTTCCACCAAGAGTTGGGTAATGATTTGGATAATCCGCGGCAGTTTGCTTCTGAGTTGGCTCGTTTAGGCTCAGGAAGTGCTGCGCGATCGGTATATGGAGGATTGGTTGTTTGGGGCAAGCACAACGATTTGCCTACGAGCTCCGATGTTTTTGCGGTGCCTTATGAGTTGCCGGTACATGCCGAGTTCAATAGTTTTCAAGATGTGGTGCTTTTGGTAGAAAAAGGGCAAAAAGAAACGAGTAGTACCGCTGGTCACGGACTTATGCACGGTCACCCTTTTGCCGAAAGGCGCTTTCAGCAAGCCCATGAGAACATGAAACGCTTGATGCCGATTCTTAAAACTGGAGATTTAGAGGGGTTTGGAGAGATTGTCGAGTCAGAGGCCCTAACGCTACACGCGTTGATGATGACGTCACAGCCCAATTTCATCTTGATGAAGCCCAATACCTTGGCCATTTTAGAACACATTCGACAATTTAGAAAAGAGACAAAAATACCAGCCTACTTTACGCTAGATGCAGGAGCAAATGTGCATTACTTATTTCCAGAAAAGGATAAACAAAAGGTAATGACCTTTGTTACAGAGAAGTTGCTTGCCTATTGTAAAAACAGTGAGTACATTTGCGACTTTGTTGGCCAAGGCCCTAAGTCGTTGTGAAACACAGAACTATGACAGACAGTCCACTATTTTATGCGAAAATTTTACTCTTTGGAGAGTATGGTATCATCAAAGATGCCATGGGGCTCTCCATTCCCTACAACTTTTACCAAGGAGCCTTCAAGCATGCGGACCACTTGGAAGCAAAGGAACAAAAGAGTAATGAAAGTTTGAAAAAATTTCATGCACATTTAGTAGAGCTTCAGTTGAGTGGTTTACTATTAGAACCGCTTGATTTACAGGCTTTCGCAGATGACATCGCTTCGGGTTGGTACTTTGATTCCAGCATACCACAGGGCTATGGCGTGGGGAGTAGTGGCGCGCTTGTTGCGGCCATTTATAACCGCTATGCCAAAAACCAAATAGATCCAGAAACGGGTCTTAATAAAGAAACCATCGTTCGCTTGAAGCAGCTTTTCTCTCAAATGGAAAGTTTTTTTCACGGCAAGAGCAGTGGCATCGATCCTTTGATTTGTTATTTAAACTTGCCGCTCTTAATCAAGAGTAAAGATGATTTGGGTACGGTAAACATTCCAGAATTCAACACGGGTAACGGGGCTATTTTTTTGTTGAACAGCGGACAGCCCGGGGAAACGCAACCCATGGTGAACATTTTCATGGAAAAGATGAAGCACGAAGGCTTCAGAAACATGCTTAAGAATCAGTTCACCAAATACAATGATGCTTGTGTGAAGTCCTTTTTGAAAGGAGATATCAAGCCGCTCTTCTCCAATTTGAAGAAGCTTTCCGGTTTGCTACTTGAAAATTTCACACCCATGATTCCAACACCTTTTCACGAATTGTGGAAAAAAGGGATTGATACCAATGCCTACTACTTAAAGCTTTGCGGCAGTGGTGGCGGTGGTTTTATTCTTGGTTTCACCAGAGATTTAGAAGAGGCCAAAAAACATTTAGGCGAACATACCCCCGAGGTTATCTATAAATTTTAACGAGTGATTGCCCGAAAGTATCGGTTGCAGCTCCTCAAGGTGATTGCCTTGTTGTCGCAGGTGCGTTGGTACAATATCCTGTTGTTGGCTTCGGCGCAATATTTGGCTGGTGTTTTTGTCATGAATAAGCCGCGTGATTGGTGGCAGACCATTAGCGACAAGCACCTGCACTATGTGGTGTTTGCTTCTCTTTTTGTTATTGCAGGGGGATTTATTATCAATAATTTTTACGACCAAGAGAAAGACCTTGTCAATCGTCCTAAACAAACACTTTTCGAAAAGATCATCAGTCGCAATTCCCAATTAAATTTCTATCTCATTTTTACGCTTATAGGGTTGTTGTTGGCCTTTGCTGTGAGCTTTAAAGCACTGTTGTTTTTTTCTGGCTATGCATTTGGGCTTTGGTTGTACTCTCACAAGCTAAAGAAAATAGCCTGGTTGGGCAATGTGGTAGCCGCATTTTTCGCGGTCATTCCCTTTTTTGGAATTTTCTATTATTACGATCAACCCACCTTAAATTTTGTCTTGTACATCGGGATGATGGTTGTGGCCGTGTTTGCCAAAGATGTGGCCAAAGACACTGTGGCCCAAAAAGGTGATTTGATATATGGATATGCTACGTTACCGGCATTGTATGGGTTTAAGTCAGCGCGATGGATTATTGTGGCAGCGCTGTTGTTGGTACCGGTGCTTACGGGGCTCATGCTGCCGCGTGTAGCGCAAGCCATGTACACCTTGTTGATAGTCGCCAACTCGTTGGTAGTGATTACAATTGTACAAACATTAGCAGCCAAACGCCCTCAGGACGTGTCGCGAACACTTGTGTTGCTCAAGTTTATTATAGTTGGCGGTGTTTTTAGTTTAGCTTTTTTTCAGCAGTAGTTTTGTTAATGAATTAACAAGCAGGGTTTTGCGCTTGGATTCAGAAAGGGTAAGTGATTCGATTGGCAATCCAAACAAAATTTAGAGAAAGCATTTTTTCAAAAAGAAATATTCATATATTTGCAGCCCTTTATTAAGGAGTAAAAACACATTAATAAATAATCAGCATGTTTGCAATTGTAGAGATAGCAGGGCATCAGTACAAAGTACAAAAAGACCAGCGCATCTATGTTAACCGTTTGAGTGGAGAAGAAGGAAGCAGCGTATCATTCGATCGCGTTATGTTGACCTCCAACGAAGGTGATGTAGTAGTTGGCGCCCCAGTTATAGAAGGTGCAGTAGTAGAAGCTACTATAGAGAAGCACTTAAAAGGTGATAAAGTAATCGTCTTCAAAAAGAAAAGAAGAAAAGGTTACACCGTTAAGAACGGTCATAGACAGTACATCACTTCATTAAAAATCAGCAACATTTCTGTGAAGTAATTTGCAATTTGCTGCGGAATCGTTAAGTATCAAACTCGAAAAAATAATTTGTCATGGCTCACAAGAAAGGCGTCGGTAGTTCTAAGAACGGACGCGAATCAGAAAGCAAAAGACTAGGTGTAAAAATCTTTGGTGGCCAATTGGCTATCGCTGGAAACATTATTGTTCGTCAGCGTGGCACCCGTCACAATCCAGGTGAGAACGTGGGTATGGGTAAAGATCACACCTTGTTCGCCCTAACAGATGGAACGGTTGTTTTCCGCAAAAAGCGCGACAACAAATCTTACGTATCTGTTGAGCCTTTTGAGGTCAACTAGTTACCTGTTTAAGGCTAATGCTAAAAATCAAAAAAGCACTTCAACCCGTTTGAGGTGCTTTTTTAGTTTTGTATCAATTTTTTTTTATTTTTCAACATCAATTTATTCACCATGAAGTTTTTTATCGACACCGCTAACCTCGACCAAATTCGTGAAGCGCAGCAATTGGGTATCCTCGATGGCGTTACCACCAATCCCTCGTTGATGGCCAAGGAAGGTATCACCGGCCAAGACAATATCATCAACCACTACAAAGCCATTTGCGATATTGTAGACGGTGACGTAAGCGCTGAGGTGATTGCTACAGATTTTGAAAATATGGTGAAAGAAGGCGAAGTTTTGGCTGCGTTGAACCCAAAAATTGTTGTAAAAATACCCATGATCGCCGACGGTCTCAAAGCGTTGAAATATTTTTCAAATAAAGGCATCAAAACCAACTGCACCTTGGTTTTCTCAGCCGGCCAAGCCTTGCTAGCGGCTAAAGCTGGCGCTACCTATGTGTCGCCTTTCATCGGACGTCTCGATGATATTTCAACCGATGGCCTTGATCTCATTGAGAAAATCCGTGTGATTTATGACAACTACGGTTACGAAACCGAGATCCTTGCCGCAAGTGTGCGTCACCCGATGCACATTATCAACTGCGCAGAAATAGGTGCCGATGTCATGACAGGCCCCCTTTCAGCTATAACGGCGTTGCTCAAACACCCGCTTACAGATTTGGGATTGGCGCAATTCTTGGCCGATCATAAAAAGGGCAATAGCTAGGACGCCTTTTTTTTAGTTATGAAAAAATCCAACTGCATTTTGTAGTTGGATTTTTTTTTGCTGCTTGTGTGCTCGGGTTAGTGTTTGGTGGTGATGTCCGGGGTTTAGACGAGCTTCCCGCTTGGGTTTAGAGAGGCCGGCTTGCGGCGCCCTTGGTTTAGAGTGTGAAGTAGAAAGGAAAAAGTTGAAAGTGAAAAGTTGAAAGTGGAAAGTTGAAAGTGAAAAGTGGAAAGTTGAAAGTGAAAAGTTGAAAGTGAAAAGTTGAAAGTGAAAAGTTGAAAGTGAAAAGTTGAAAGTGAAAAGTTGAAAGTGAAAAGTTGAAAGTGAAAAGTTGAAAGTGGTAAACCTTAAACCACTTCGGAAATAATCGAAGAATGAATAGCGTAACGTAGTCCCGAAACGCCACGCCTAACTCCATAACCACTCAGTTACCGGGTTTTCACCACGGCGTTCACGGGGAACACGGTGTGGCACGGGGTAATTTCCTCGATTCGTTTGTTTGTTTATTCGTTTTCTTGTGTCTCCTTTGAGCAACTTAGTGCTCCCAAAAGCCACGTGTGAAATAAATCACCAATTGCGATCCTTGTAACCCCATCAAATATCGAACATCGAACATCGGAAATTGAACATCGGAAATTGAGCATCGAAAATTGAACTTTGAATATCGAACATCAAATATCGAAAATTGAAAATTGACGAACATCGAAAATCAAACATAACCCTTGGTGAAACTTCGCGGCAAACTTCGAGAAACTTAGTGTTCCAAAAAAAGAATCGCAGAATGAATAAAGTATCGTAGTCGCCCGAAAACGCCGCGCCTAACTCCCAAACTCTTTAAGTTTAATGTTTAAGGTTGAGTCTGCTCCGAAAAGGATGATTTCAATCAAAATCGACGCGGAGGGGATTTTTGGACCGGAGCTAACTAATTGTTAGTGAGGATTCAAAAATCTCCCGACAAGGATGAGTTTGGCAGAAAGGGACTTTTCGGAGGGGGCTCAA
>JAIULY010000181.1 GCA_022565875.1 Schleiferiaceae bacterium
GTTTGCTTTCTTTAGACTGGGGGTTCGCGGGGGGGTGGCTGGGGCCCCCCCCCGCCTCGGGAAACGAGTTGTAATTCATGCCACGCATATTTCTAAGGATAACTCTACTCAACGAATAGACGAATCGACAAAAGTTCCCCGTGTCACCCAGCGCTCCCCGTGAACGCCGTGGTGAAAAAACTACCGGAGTGGTTTGGGAGTTCGTCGTGGCGTTTTCGGGACTGCGTTGAGATATTCATTCTTCAATTATTTCCGAAGTGGTTGAAAGTTGAAAGTTTAAGGTTTAACTTAAACTTTAAACCTTAAACCTTAAACTGGAAGGGTTTGGGAGTTAGGCGCGGCGTGTTTTGGTGATTACGATTGATGTTTCATTTTACGATTCTTTTATTAGCCACCACACTAATCTTTAATCCAACGTCTGTCTTTACTATGCACTTTTCTTCTGTTTTCTAAGAGAAATTGTTTGTATCCCTCCGGAGAAAGATTAAAATCTTTTCTATTGTCGATGTTGACGTAGAGTATTGTTAAGGATAAGTCATTGTTTTCGAGGTTCTTGCGCATATTTGTGAAGTGCCTAAAATTGATATTATCATTGGATAGACTCCAATAAAAAACCAGATAATAGTCTGTTTGGGGCAACTGACTCAGCGTAACACCGTCCAAGCTTTTCAACTCATCTGCTAATGAATAATCAGGGTAAAAAAGATTTGGGGCGTCATAGCGATCTATGGTTTTATTGATGTTTTTATAATGGGCATTGCAAAGAGTAGTGTTTATAAATGTATCTTGCCCTTTGAACAACAAGCTGGTGGGCCAATAGTAGGTTCGATTTGGCAAAGAATCAAGAATGGGGAAAAAACGCAAATGGGCAGGGATATCAAGACTATCCAAAAATTTATTAATCTGACTCTCATCCACCACATCTCCAAATTTTGGCGCAAATTCACTGTGCAAGTAGTCTTTAGGCATCCTACAGGCTGCGAAAATTAGTAATACTAGACAACAAACTGGTACTATCTTCATGATTTTTAAATTAAATATCCGAGCCTTCGTCTTATAAACGAAGACTCGGACTGAATTAATTAATTTCTACTGCGATGATTTCTTCATCCTCATAAATTACGGGATAAGTGTTTGGTGAAATAGGATAGTCCAAATCAGAATTAGTAATTCCAATATTAGGAAAAGTCACCGGATTAATCACAAGAAACTCATCGTTTTCAAAATGAAAGGCTATATACTCTGCGGGCAAATCAGATTTATCAAAGGCAATAATTAGGCTTTCGTTGTTATAGAGTTCAGCAATCGTATTGATCCCTGATTCTCCTGGATGAATACTTAGTGATCCTTCTCCTCTAATCCAACAAATACTTCTAAAAACACAGTCATCAACACCTCCATCGGGACTTGGGGTATTTGTACCAAACTGTACCTCTACCTTCACCTTTTTTTTCAAAAGTGATTTTAGCTTACCAAAAAACCCGTCATCTTTAAAGTATACAATAGGTTCTTGGGGACGCTCTTCTATAGTCTTCGAACAAGAAACCGCAAATGCAGAAATAACTGCACGTGCAGCTACACCAAAAATTAACTTTCTTGTTTTTTAAAAAATAAAACCCTCTTTTCCAATATGGCGCCTTCAGGTTTGGGCGACAATTATAAATACTATTAGGCCTGAATAATAATTGCTTTTGCGAAACAAAACAAAAAAATCGAACTCTCCAAATTTTTATAAACTAAAACTGTTTTTTTGGTATTTTTAAGACTTCACCCTAAACAAAAGCTTTTCAAACTGTTGTAAAACAAACAAGTTACAAAAAGTCAAAAAAAATCCCCCGACAAAAGCCGGGGGATATGCAACAATTCAAATACTCAAGAATGAGCACTTACATCAAATTGAGTCGGCGCGTTGCGACTCCACTCTCTGTGTCTACTTGGAGAATGTAAATCCCTTTAGCCAAACCGCTCAGGTCTAGTGTTGTGTTAAAGGAACCACCCCTTCTTCCAAGGTCATTTTCTAATACAAGTTGCCCGGTAGGACTCAACACACGCATGTGTATGTTGCGCACACCTTCCAAATCAAAGGCTACATTAAATACGCCCGTACTCGGATTTGGAAACACATTCATGCTCTCATCCACCAACAAGTCAGTGGTTGAAATGCTATTGATTGTTTCACAAATGGTGTCAATACCACAGTCGTTAAAGGCATACAAGCAAACTTGTTGTGTGCCGCCTGTTGTAAAGGTGAACACAGGATTTGGGTCGGTCGAGTTGCCTTGGCCGGCAAAATCCCAATACAACGAGTCTGCATCTAGAGACGTATTGGTAAAATCTACCGTACTACCCAACAAGTTGTAGGTAAAGTCAGCTGTAGGCAAATCGCCAATTTCTACTTCTACAGGCACTCGTACATTGCTACAAGGCGTGCCTTGGTAATGTACCGTAAGCTGAATCGAATTCGCCAAAATTTTGTTGTAAGAGGGGTCACAACCCGAGCCACCCCACGTTCTTCCGGCGTGCAGTTCAAATACCAATTGCGGCGAAGTGGTAACACCATTGGCAATGGTAAGTCCTGTGCGGTTGTATGGGAAGACCCCACCGAGTCCAGTTCCTACATCCAAAACACCCTCGTTCAATCCTGTGGTAATGCACCGCAGTTCAGAGCGCTGTTCGCTCATCCAAGCGCCATTAGCCGCTTCATAATCGTAGGCAATGTCAACCCCGGTAATGGTAACCCCAACAGGGACATTTACTGAGATGGTACCTGGACAAGAACTCGTATCAGTAGGCAATTGGAAATCGAAATCTGACGCGATATCACCGCCGGTATACCCAAACGTAGCAGACGTTGCAAAGCTCTCATACTCCAAATAATAGGTTGTATTTGATGTTGGCGCTGTAACCGTCAAGGTGTCCCCTTGATGAATAGCCGAGCCACCTGATGGCACATCAAACCATTCGTAAACGATACCAGGGTAAGTGCTTGCGATAATATCTACCGATGTTACACCAGCACAAGCCGTAACATCATCTGCAACAGGCTCTTCAGGTATGAAGGTAACCATATAGTCAACGATGCTATCGTTGCTCAAATCTTGATCATTAGGTAACACCGCATAAGCCGTCATCGACACATCGCCACCAGCGGCGGCATTTATCGTACCAATGATGACATTATCAGAATTGCCCATGGCCAAATTGCCAGAATACGTAAAGTTCAACGTTTGCGTAATATCACCTGTAATTTCAACCGTAAGCGGCACCGATGTGATTGGGGCAGTACCCAAGTTGGTAATAACCACTTCTACATCCATAGCACTAGAACCACATCCATAAGCAGCAGGACTTTGGAAGAAATCCAATGCCGCATCAAATTCCTTGAGCGTACAAATACTCACAGGCCCAACTGTAGCAGATGTTCCGTTGTTGTTTGATAAGCAATCCGCTGTGATGTAAATATCAATACAGCTATCTGATGGCAATCCTGTAAGTGTAAACGGATTGGTTGTAGCTGGCACAATCGTTCCATTTCCTGTACCAGGAGTAAACCCTTGAGGCCCCCATTCGATATCCCAATTAGAAATGCCACCGGCCTGAATCCAACTCAAGTCTACAGAGCTAGAGCCAACATTAGACCCGGTAAAATTATCTGGATCTGGACAAGCGGGCACTGCCTCTAGAATAAAGAAATCCATGTACACATTTGGTCCAAATGCTGTTTGTGAAACGAAACGTATTTCAGCGGCATTTCCAACATAAGAAGAAGGTAAATAGTGAATTTCCTCTTGGAAATCAGCTAGCGGGGCGGGTAATGTGTTCCCTGCATTGGGTACACCAAAGTTGGGGTCGCCAAACGTTTTAAGCGTATCCCATGTAGCTGTTCCGGCTATGCGCGACAAAACAAACATACTGTCTGTATAGAAAGTACTAGCGTTACGAGACCAATTGTACCGGATTTGTGCGTCCGTAGTAATCGTGATGGGAACTGTTGTCATGGTAGCCGGCGGATTGGTGGCGTTAAAGCTCCAATTTCGCGCTTGCGCATGGTTAACCCCCCCCACGTTGTATTGCTCCCAGGTGAAGTTGTCGTTGTTGTAATTCCAACACGCATTTGGCCACACTGAATAATCTTCAAAATAAGGCATCGCTACAGCTAAACAAGCCGTTGAGAAAGCCAGTGGCCCAACCCATGGACTCAACGTACCATCAGAACAAGAATCTTGAATGTACACCTCGTAACTCGTTTGTGGTGTCAAGCCCGATATAGTAAAGAAGGTATCTACTGTATTGGCAATTGTACCGTTTGCAGGCAGAAAGCCAACGGGACCATAGGAAATATTTGTCTGAATGCCACCTCCTGCATTCCATTCAATATTGGCATCCGATGATGTAGTGCCTAGTAATATTGGAAAACTTGGGGGCGAGCACTGTGGCGCCTCATCTATGGTAATGTTGTCAATGGCAATATTTCCTGTGAATGTATTAGTACGGGTACCTACAAAGCGAATGATTACGACAGGTGAAGTATTGTAACTTGCTAAACTTACCGCAGTAGCATTGTACGGGTCTGTGGATGAAGCCTGTTGTTGACCAGAAATTGCCCAAACGGAGTCCCAAGTTGCACCGAGATTGGTGCTCACATCTATCCGTAATGTCCCTATACCTGCTCCAAACATGTGATAAAAGAATCGCACTTCAGGGTTCGTCATGCCATTAAAATTCATGGCTGGAAAAATTAACGCTGCTTCACTATTAATCGTCCCAAAAGAGGTGTTTAAAAACAAATATTGATTCGTGCCCACCGCACCACCTGAAGGCCCTGTATTAGCTGAAGGTGTGGGGCCTGATTGTACCTGCCAACGCAACGTACTTGTGGATGTGTAATCGTAGCAGGGCTCGAGCTCATTTGGCAAAAGACCCACATTCCAATTTTCAAAGCCTTCAAAATAAGGAGGTGTAAATGTTGCACAATTAGTACACCAAGTAAACACAAATGACCAAAGTGAAAATCCGTTGCCCGCCCCAGTACAGTCTAATTGCACATAAATATCGTAGCAGGTATTTGGTGCAAGACCTGTCAACAGCACGCTATCTGCGGACACGGTTTGTGTAAAGCCTGTGCCTCTTGTAAACCCTGAAGGACCCCACTCTATGTTGTATGTACCTCCTGCAATACCACTGGTCCAAGTGATAACAGATGACGTATCTGTTGCACCTGCAATGTTTGGCGAGGGCCTTGGACAGGGTGGTGGATCAAACTCAAATGCACCGGGGTCGGGTGTGGTGGTTCTTGCAGAATCCAAAAAGTCAGTCGGAACGATGGTCAACAAGTTTTGCCCGATGTCGTTCATGGCGCCGCTACCAGGCGTCAAAAGACCTGTCGCAGGATTGGTGAAATCAGGATTGTCAAAAACAGAATTGTTGTCCCAGCCGTTGCTATTCGCTACCCAGTCTGAGAAGGTGGTTCTATCGGCCCCATCATAGCCCACATGTGCATTGGTGGTAGCGTTGAAATCCATGAAATACCCATTGTTGTTGATCGTACGCGTTCCTGTACCTAACACATACATACAGTGCTTGGAACTAGTACCTGTGCGACTCACAGAGAAAATATTGTTGATAACGTCCACCTCATCCGAATTGCCACTGAAATAAAAGGCTCTTGTCAATGCCGCCGTTGGGTTGGCATCGTTGATGTCAATGGTGTTGTGGTAATACTTCCAATGCGAACTGGATGCGTTCCATATACCGTAAAGTGTACCGTTGTTTTCTAAGTTGTATAAAATGTTATTGTACACATA
>JAIULY010000182.1 GCA_022565875.1 Schleiferiaceae bacterium
AGCGGAGTGATGGTAGTGGCTGGCAATGATTACGCCATGACACACCTAGCAAATCAGTTTTTTGAGCGATCTACCGATAGGGAATACGTGGCCTTGGTTTGGGGAGATGTAAAAGAAGATGCTGGCACCATAACCGGCTACCTCGGCAGAAGCATTCGCGATAGAAAAATCATGGATGTATTTGAGGAGGAGACAATGGGGAAATGGGCCATTACACATTATAAAGTATTGGAGAGATTTGGCTATGTAACCTTGGTTTCGTGTAAATTGGAAACTGGACGCACCCATCAAATCCGTGTACACATGCGACACCTCGGCCATCCACTTTTTGGCGACCCAGAATATGGCGGCGATAAAATTTTAAAAGGAACTACTTTTACTAAGTACAAGCAGTTTATCGACAATTGTTTTCAATTGTTGCCTAGGCAAGCCTTGCATGCCAAATCATTGGCCTTTACCCACCCTGTTTCAGGAGAGCGTTTGGCATTTAAAACCCCTGTGCCAGAAGATATGTCCAAAGTAATTGAGAAATTCCGTCGCTATACAGGCGCACTGCCTGGTTTGCAAGAAGAAGAATAGCATCGCTAATAACACAAAGCATTCGCAGCAACTCACCGAATATAATACCATGCAAGTACACTTCATAGCCATCGGCGGAAGCGCCATGCACAACCTCGCACTCGCTTTACACCACAAAAACTATCGCATAACCGGTAGCGATGACCAAATTTTTGAACCTTCTAAATCGCGATTGGAACGTGCAGGGCTGTTACCTCCTGCTATGGGTTGGTTTCCTGAAAAAATTCATGCCGCACTAGATGCCGTTATCTTGGGAATGCACGCGCGTAAAGACAATCCCGAACTGGCAAAAGCCGAAGAATTGGGCCTAAAGATTTACAGCTACCCAGAGTATTTGTTCGAACAGTCTAAAGACAAAACGCGTGTGGTTATTGCTGGTAGTCATGGGAAAACCTCCATTACTGCAATGATTTTGCATGTCTTACATTGTCACCAAATTGAGGAAGACTACATGGTGGGGGCGCAGTTAGCTGGATTTGATAGGATGGTGAAACTTACTGATACAGCTAATTTTATGGTGCTAGAGGGCGATGAGTACTTGAGCTCACCCATAGATCGGCGCCCCAAATTTCACTTGTATCGTCCCAATATCACGTTGATTAGTGGTATTGCCTGGGATCATATCAATGTCTTCCCAACGTTTGACAATTATTTGGAGCAATTTCGTAGGTACCTCGATTTGGTGGAGCCGGGCGGCGCTGTGGTTTACAACGAAACCGATGAGGTGTTGAATAACCTCGTGAACCAAACAAAGAATACGGTAAAGAAATTTCCATACCGCATGCCAGAGCATTTTATTGATAATGGTGTCACTTACTTAGAAACATCAGAAGGAGCGGTGCCGCTTCAGGTTTTTGGTGAACACAATTTGTTGAATATCGAGGGCGCCCGATGGATTTGTAATCAGATGGGCGTAATGGATGAAGCTTTCTACGAGGCAATAGCTTCTTTCCCCGGTGCAGACAATCGCTTGCAGTTGCTCGCAAGCAACGACTTCCAACGCGTATTTAAGGATTTTGCGCATGCACCTTCTAAAGTGCAAGCCACGGTGAATGCTGTAAAAGCACAGTTTGAAAACGTACCACTCTTAGCCTGCCTTGAGCTGCATACCTTTAGCAGCTTGAATCCTGAATTTATATCGCAATACAAAGGCGCTATGGACGCCGCTGATTTAGCTGTTGTGTTTTTTAGTAAGGCCGCATTAGAACACAAAAAACTGCCGCCACTTTCTGTAACACAAGTGCAAGAGGCCTTTGGGGACCCCAACCTCGTGGTAATAAATGAGACCTTAGAACTTCAGCAACTCTTAGATCGCTATAGTAACCAGCCAAATGTACTGTTGCTGATGTCTAGCGGAAACTTTGGGGGTATGAATGTGCAAGCAGCGGCAAATAAATTTTGCGAATAATTCCGTAAGAAATAGCTTTATTTTGTAGTTTTGGTGTTCCATTAAAAAACAGGCACCATGACCGAAGAATTTTTACACTACGTTTGGAAGTTTCGCAACTTCAATCAGCAAAATTTAACTACTGTTACTGGAGAGGCGCTGCAAATAGATCGTTTTGGCACGTTAAATACCAATTCAGGCCCCGACTTTTCGGGCGGGGCCGTGACTATTGACGGTAACAAGTGGGAAGGCAATATCGAATTGCACATTAAGTCGTCGGATTGGTATGCACATCAGCATCAGCGAGACCCCAATTACCTAACAGTAATTTTACATGTGGTATACGAATATGACAAGCCCATCTACCTCGACAATGGGCAGGAGCTGCCTACATTAGTGTTAAAAGGGAGAATCGACGAGCAATTATATTGGCGATATGAACAGTTTATTGCTCAAAAGAAACGCCTTCCTTGTGCTGACCATCTTGCCGCTATGGAGCCTTTTTATTTTGAAAAAGAGCTAGAGAGCAATGTAATTCAACGCTTGGTACAAAAAGCCGATATTTTCAAGAATTTTTTGCGTCAAACGGATAATAACTGGCAAGAGAGTTTTTTCATGTTTTTGGGCTATGGATTTGGATTAAAGGTAAATGCAGTTGCATTTTCGGAGTTGGTGCAACGTATTTCTCCTAAAGTATTATTACGTCATGCAGACGACCTCACTGCGCTAGAAGCCTTATTATTTGGTGTTTCTGGTCTTTTGCCGAGTTCTTCTGTGGATGCATACACGCGTATATTGCAGCGACAATTTGCCTTTTGGCAGGTCAAATACCAACTTCAAACCATGACAGCCGAGAATTGGAAATTTAGCAAAATGCGGCCTGCCGGTTTCCCTACCCGGAAAATTGCACTTTTTGCAGCGCTTTTGCATCGTCACCCCAATATTATGCATCAATTTTTAGATCGAACCCTATTGCCGCCACACTGGCAAGAAGTGCTGCCCTCTACCTATTGGAACCAACACTATAACTTTGGGAAACCCTCGCCAAAATTTATCGGAGGATTATCAGATAACTTGATTAACAGCTTGCAAATCAATGTGCAATTCCCCTTTTTATTTCATTGGGCAACTGAGAACATGGATGAGAATCTAAAGAATCACATCTTTGAAAGTTTAGAGCGATTACCCAAAGAAAATAATAGCATTACCAGAGCATACGCAGCATTAGGTTTCCCGAATAATTCCGCTTTTCACAGTCAGGGTATCATCGCATTGCAGCAAGCAAAGTGCGCCAACAAGCGCTGTTTGCACTGTGCCATTGGTGTCAAAGTGATGGAATACCAACGAAAATCAGTTATTCGATAAAAAAGAACTTGTTTTTTACATAGTAATTTTTAAATTTGTCATCTGTACACTTACTCAGCTTACTAGTAGTAAATTAGTAAAAAATCAGAAGTGATAACAAAAAAAGTTGCCAACCATGATAGAAGAATTGCGGAGTACATTTGAGAAAAACGGATTTGAGGTTTGCTCGAGATTAGGCGAACGCATGGGACTAAAGGCGTCTCGTATTCGCTTGTTTTTCATATATGCCTCCTTTATGACCTTAGGTTCGCCACTTATTATCTATTTTATTTTGGCATTTGTGATGCATATTAAAGATTACATCCACTCGCGACGCACATCAGTTTTTGATTTATAATAAAGGGAAATTTCACATTGTATAATGAAGGTATTACTTACTGGAAGTAACGGATTGCTTGGGCAGAAAATAATTGACTTGTATAGCAATTGCAAGGGAATTGAGTTAATCGCTACATCGAGAGGGAGCAATCGCCATCCAAAAAAATCTGGATACACCTACAGGTCATTAGACATTACCAATAGAGAAGATGTGCAGGCTCTTTTTTGTTCAGAAGCGCCAGATACAGTTCTACACGCAGCGGCCATGACGCATGTAGACCAATGCGAACAACACCAAGAGGCGTGCACACTACTTAATGTAGCAGCCACAGAATTCCTCTTAGAGGCTGCTACTGCACATAAAGCTCACTTCGTGTTTGTATCCACAGACTTCATTTTTGACGGAACAGAGGGGCCTTACAAAGAAGACGGCGCCACACCTAGGCCACTCAGTTTTTATGGTGAAAGCAAGTTACTAGGCGAGCAACTCGTTATGCAGTATCCTCACGATTGGGCCATTGTTAGGACGGTCTTGGTTTATGGTGTTTCTCATGAGATGAGCAGAAGTAACATTGTCATTTGGGCAAAAACAGCCCTAGAAAAAGGTGATCCGATACATGTGGTAGATGACCAATGGCGTACACCTACGTTGGCCGAAGATCTAGCGATCGGGTGTATGTTGGTCGGGCAGCAGCGTGCAAAAGGCATCTACAATATCTCTGGCAAGGATTTTATGAGTGTACTCGAATTAGTAGAGCGCGTAGCTGATTATTTTAACTTAGACAAAACTTTAATCCGTCCCATTTCTTCCACTACCCTAAACCAACCCGCCAAACGTCCGCCAAGAACAGGCTTTGTTGTCGAAAAAGCCAACAAGTCGTTGGGCTATGCTCCTCGGTCTTTTGAGGAGGGCATCGGGATTGTTTCAAAGCAAATGGGGTTTGAATAGCTTGTAAAAGAAATTTCAGTTGTTTGTTGGATTTTTTTTTCCTTTTACAGGACTTTTATTCCGTTCGTAGAGGTTGCGCAAGATTTATTTGGAATAATTCTCGAACGGTTCTCGCGCTCCTTACAACAGAAAGTTCAATAAGAGCTGCATTAAGGATACCTATATTTCCATGTAAAAAGGTAATTAGTTAAAATGGTTAGCTTTTGGAATGATAATTTTAAACGACAAGTGCTTTGAAGACAGCCGACACGAATCATTTAGAGCTAAATATACTCTGCGGTCTGGAACAACAGGAGGAGACTACTTACGCAATCAAAAGTGAACAACAACTTTTGAAAACGCTTAGGGCAATAGATTGGCAAGTGTTTCATATTGTTACATTGAGCAGAAGTGAAACGGATTGGGTTCAGATAGGTGGAAGTATTGATACAGATGGACTTGCCGCTGTTTATCAAGTAAGTGATGAAATGATCATAAAAGATACTGTGCCGCGAAATGACATTGAAATTGAAGATTACTTCTTGTCTTTCTATGCTGGGAATCAGTCTTTTAAAAAAGAACGGCCCTATTGGCCGCAGCCAAAAGTTAAACGAACGGACCAATCAAAAACACCTCAAAGACTGGACTACAATCTAGCAAAAAAAATAAAAATTTCCCGTTGGCAGGAACGGCGTCTTCATATCCTATCTCTTATATTCGTGCTTTTTGTAGGGTACATGGGCTATGCCATAATTTATGATGAGTTGCGCTTTATAGGTCAACACACTATTGAAATTGACGCCCTTGTTATCGATGCCAAGTATGCTCATTTTGGTAAAGGGAAGCTTTACAGAAGAGCAACCTATGAATACACATATGATGGGAAAGCGTTTACTGGTAAATTTAACGCTTTACCGAGCAATTCGAAAGGTTTCCGGGGTTGTAAGGTGCGGATAAAAGTTTCGAAACGCTATCCGCACCGGTCAAAAGTATTGGCGAAGTACAAGAGCTGCAATGATTTGCCTTATGATAGACTTGAGTTGCCCGCGTGGTTAAATGGCCCCAAAACAACTATTTTTTAACTGACTTGTGTCTTGCAAACGCGCTACACGTTGATGACAGCAGTTTAATCGTTTCGAATTACACGCTTGTTTCCAAATGCCTTACATTTTTGGAGCTATCGGTATACTAATTTCGAATTATACGCTTATTTCCAAATGCC
>JAIULY010000183.1 GCA_022565875.1 Schleiferiaceae bacterium
AACTAACCTGGATAGTTGCATAACTTTAAGATTTAAGAAGATTAACCAAGCTGGAGCAATACGCAACGCTTGTTGGTCCACGGTACATTCTTTAGATGTATCAAAAGTAGCCTTTTATCAAAAGAGCGACAACAGCTGCCCTGTTTTTTTCAAGAAAAAACCATAGCCCTCATTAAGTTATCTTTGTCCCATTTCCAAAACCAAAATGAAACGATTCACGGTAATCATTCGAAGATATCACACACTAACATCTAGCTTATTTCCAGTCAAAATTAAGCCGTGTCACCAATTGTAAATGCTCTTTATCAACCTATTCTTTACTCTGATTAGCACCACCGAATGCACGCAAAGATTCGAACCGTATTTACCATAAGCTTTCTATTGATTGCTTTACAAGTCTCCGCCCAACGTTGGCTCGGCTTGCGCAGTGAATCGGATACTACCGACGCCGACAAACAAGGTTTTGTACTGCTGCCGCTACTCTATTATACCCCCGATACACGACTCGCATACGGCGCTGCCGGTGTATATTACTTCAAACTACCTGGCCAAAACCCTGAAGGTGAAGATACACGACTTTCTTACACGCAATTACTTGTTGATTACACACAAAACCAACAACTCGATATCTGGGGCATCTGGAATGTTTTTACTCCGGGAGAGAAATACCTCCTTAAAGGTGAATTGCGCTTTCGCAATTTCCCCGATCGATTTTATGGCCTCGGCAACAATACCCCCACCGAAAACATGGAACGCTACGCCTATGACCTACTTAGCTTCAAAGCGTTAGTCATGCGAAACTTAAAAAACTATTGGTTTGCCGGGGGGGATATCCACTACACCTATGAATACAACTTTTCCCGAGCCGCCAACGGCATTCTCGATCAAGGAAACATCACCGGCTATGATGGTGGCACAGGCGTCGGCATCGGCGCCGTAATCTTGTTCGACAACCGCGACAATGTAATCAATGCCTACCGCGGCCAACTTTTTGAACTCTCCTCCTATTTCTACGAAAAGAAGTTGGGAAGCTCCTTTTCCTTTGTCAAAATTGATGGCGTCTTTCAACACTACCGCCAAGTGTTCCCCAAGCACATTCTCGCTTTTCAAACCGCCGCCCGTTTTGCCTTTGGGGAGGTGCCTTTCCTCGATATGAATACGGTAGGTGGCCTCGATCTACTGCGAGGGTATGCCGCCAATCGCTTTCGCGACCACAATTTTGTGGGCACACAGGTGGAATACCGCTTTCCCATATGGAAACGCTTTGGCGGGGTAGCCTTCACGGGGGTGGGCGATGTGTTTCAACAGCCCAATCAGCTTCGTTTCGACCTGCTCAAATACAGCGCAGGAGCCGGTATCCGCTTTGCCATGAATCCAGCAGAGCGCCTCAACATCCGCCTCGATTATGCCGTAGGACGCGGAAATTCTGCCTTTTACATCATGGTTTCCGAAAGTTTTTAGGGCGCGTCCCCCGGCTTGATAGCAGCCGGGGGTCGGGCCTTCCGCTCCTAGTCCTCGGTCGCAAACCGTATTCCGTACGCCCCAAAAAGAGCTTCTGATGGCGCTTTTTTGAGGCTACTCCATAGCGGCTTGCTCCCTGTGGGCTATCCGCTACAGTCCCTCGCGCAAGCCTAGTCGTTGTCCGCACAAAACACCTGAATCATTGTTGATGCATCAGACACTTCACACCAGAAAAAATAAAAAACGACTAGATTCCTTTGTATTTTTGTCCCATGGTATCACTGAAACAATTATTCCTTCAAAACCTAGCACAAACCACAGATTTTCCTTTGGCTATCGAATTCGAATCGGCGGAGGGCAACTACCTCATCGAAAAAGGTGGCAAAAAACATCTCGATCTCATCTCCGGCATTTCGGTTAGCAACATCGGCCATCGCCACCCAAGAGTTGTAGCCGCTATCAAAAACCAAGTGGATAAATACATGCACCTCATGGTGTACGGTGAATTTGTGCAAGCGCCACAGGTAATGCTAGCCAATAAACTCATTAGCATTTTGCCCAACCACCTCAATGCGGTCTATTTAGTAAACAGCGGCGCAGAAGCCATTGATGGGGCCATAAAACTGGCCAAACGCTACACGGCAAGACCAGAAATTGTCTCTTTTGAAAATGCGTATCACGGTTCTTCGCACGGCCCATTGTCCATTATGGGCTCTGAAGAATTTAAAACGGCGTACCGTCCACTTGTGCCAGGTAGCCGCGTGTTGCCCTACAACAACTTTGAGGTCATCTCCCAAATCACTTCCAAAACCGCAGCAGTGGTTATTGAGTCGGTGCAAAGTGAGGCGGGCTACAAAACACCTACCGAAGGATACCTAAAAGCAATTCAAGACCGTTGCCGTGAAGTAGGGGCGCTACTCATTCTCGATGAAATACAAACCGGATTTGGGCGCACTGGACATCTATTTGGTTTCCAACACGATCAAATCGCTCCCGATATCGTAACATTAGCCAAAGGACTTGGCGGCGGCATGCCCATTGGCGCTTTCGTGGCAGCTAAAAAAGTTATGGACAGCTTCAAACAAAACCCCATCCTCGGACACATTACTACGTTTGGCGGGCATCCTGTTTGTGCGGCAGCAGCATTGGCCAATGTGGAAGTAATCACCGAAGAAAAATGGTACCTCTCGGCAAAAAAGAAGGAACAACGCTTTCGCGAATTGCTCGTCCACGACGAAATCCATGACGTCTCTGGAAGAGGTCTCATGCTCAGTGTTACCTTGCGTGACTTTGCCACCGTACAAAGCGTAATGCATAGCTGCATCGAACAAGGTGTCATTATCGATTGGTTCTTATTCAATCAAAATGCCTTGCGAATTTCTCCGCCACTTACCATTACTCTAGAAGAAATCAACTATGCGTGTCGTGCTATTTTGAATGGGTTGAATCAGGTGCCGCGCTAACAATTACTTCGACAGCAGAACAGTCCCGTGGCGATTGATGACTTTGTTGTTGATGCCACGGGCGTAAATTACCCAGGTATACACCCCTTCTTGCATTGGATTGCCTGTGTTGTTGTAGCCACCATTCCAATATTCATTGGGGTCTTCCGTTCGAAAAACTTGATCGCCCCAGCGACTAAAAATAATCATCTCAAATTCGCGAACGCCAGTAACAGACCATTGAAAAATATCGTTTACACCGTCTTCATTAGGGGTAAATACCTGTGGCACAAAAACAAGCGTTTCGGGAAATACATACACTTCTGCATAGCTGGTATCGGCACAACCATCCGGCGTCGTGATGATATGCATAACCGTAAACCTTCCCGTATCGGAATAGTTGTGCGTAAACGTGTTGCCGGCGTAGCCAGCGCCATCGCCCATTTCAGTGTAAATTTGTTCCTCAGGTGTCGCACCGATGTTGGTGACCTTTACCATCGGCTCATAATAAGATACCTCATCTGGATCCACCACAAAATTGCTAATAGGTGTGCGGTATACCGTGATTCGAAAACTATTGTAAATCGTATCAATACAGCCCGAAGTGGTATATAATTTCATATTTATCAAGTAGACCCCTGGTTGGTCGTAAACATGAATGGGCTGTAATTGCGTAGATTGATTTCCATCTCCAAAATCCCATTCTATTTCAAAATTCCCCACAGCACCCAAATCGATATCAGGAACTTGAAATTCAAAAGGAGCACAACCGCGCCTATCGCTAAAAACGGTCGAAATAGTAGGCCTGTCGAAGAGCTCTATGTTTCGCGCAAAGGTAGACACGCAAGACTTGTAAGTGATGATTACGGTGATGGTATAGGGCCCATAGCCTTGAAAAGTAATGTTGGGCGGGGAAAGGTCATTGGAGAAACGCGAGGTGGCTCCTGGAGAAAAATCCCATTCAATCAAGGCATCGGCAGGGATATCTCCCGGGTTGCGGAAGACAAATTGGAATTGTTGGTCGTCAAAACAATTGTTGGTCATTACATCAAATGTAGCATCGATAGGGTCTTGCACATAAAAGAGCCGTGTGGTGGTATCTGCACAAGGCCAACCCGGATTGGCGATAAGCCGCACTTCAAATAGACCGGTATCAGAAAAAGTATGCGTTGGCGAAGCTAGTGTCGAGGTATTGTTGGGGCCAGAAGCAGGATCGCCAAAATCCCATTCAAAAAAAGAAGCATTCAAGCTATTCTCAAAAAACTGAAGGGTTCTGCCGATGCACCGCGTGGCTATATCCTGAGGCATCACTACCGCAATTACGTTGGAATTGCAATTCACCACGTTAAATTGAAAATCTCGGCGTACCGTAGTTAGTGGTACACCATTTCTATATTCCGTGGCACAAATAGCAAAAACAAACTGACCGAGGGCATTTGGGGTCCCTGTCATTATCCCTGTGAAAGGATCAATGGCAAGCCCTGGATTTGCTGGAAGCGGATTGTTTACATTGTAAAGTGGACTGAACGGGACGTCGGTATAAGGTGGTGCAGAAGCTGGAATGGGAAGAGGTGAATTGGGGCCGTTACCCGTATTAACTTGATTACCACCTCCATGCAGTGGCGAACACAACTCGTAATAAATACTGTCACCATCCAAATCTGCTACTGACTGATCGAGGTATAAGGAATCCATGCTGCAAAGCACCACGGGTGGGTCGTAGGTAAAAGAAGGGCTACTATTGCACGGTGGATTAGCCGGTATTTCTATGGCATACGTATTTCCCCAAGAGCCCGGATTGGGTATGTTGTTGATGCTGTTGTTTCTACAACAACGTTGGTGAACAATTAAGTAACCATCGGGATCTGGAGGGAGGGTTATGGTAAATTGATAGATACCTTTCTCAGTACACACATTGGGCGGCGCTTGAAGACAAGGATTGTTGGTTGTGTTGGGTAGTTGTACTGTACTCAACAAGGGTGCAGACCGCGAGGCATAAAACTGCCCATTTCCCCGATATATTGTCAAATTACCCGGATTATCAAAAGGCGCTTGCGATGTGGGGCCACAATCGCGGAAAATTGTCAGGGTTACTAAGTACTCATTGTTGCCCAAGCATTCGTACGTAATCTCACCACCCACCAAGTGAGTAGCTTGCAAACCTTGCAAACTCAAGCAAAGTAATATAACGTACAAGTGCTTCATAAGTGGAAAACGAAATCAAGGCCGAAATTACAAAAATTCATTTGAATTTCGCAACAACATGGTAAGATTTTTTTTACTGAAAATTCATAACATTCAAAACTTATGCAACAACAACTCCTCCCAATCCAAAATTAAAGACAAGCCTTTTCTTTCAAAATAAGCTTGGTACCCATCCCGCTTCGTGATCAACATAAAATCCCCTCCCCATGCACCGAGTGACTTTATTAAACCCGGATAATCTGGAAAAAGTTGCGCCTTCACCGTGGGCTGCTCCAAAAGCCCGCTCAACAACCGTTCATGCTCGTACATAAGCTGCTCAAAACCTTCTATATCATCACAAGTAAGCAAGGCTTCTGATATGGCATTAACTTCCGAAACGGGCAATATTTTATCTGAAGTATTTCGGACAAAACGCGTGACCTCCTGTGTGCTATTTTGCTTTGCGCCTCGGTATACAAATGCCAATTGATCGCGAAAAGCGGGTTGCCAGATCACCGGTTGTACCACTGGAGACAAACCATTTCGCTGAAAGAGAATCGGCGTATCACAAAGGGCACTGGCTACATCATAGCCGCTACCGTTTTGCGTATTGTAAAAAAGCCTATAA
>JAIULY010000184.1 GCA_022565875.1 Schleiferiaceae bacterium
AATGGCTTTACTAAAGTTAACACTCAAGTCGCGAGCCAGTCCCCCATCATTTACCGAATGGGTAAATCGCCCGCGCTCGCTCATTAAAAAAGGAATTTCACCGTCGAAAATTTTGTCTACCGCAAGCACAAAAGACAACTTTTCCGGCAATTCATTAGTAGTCAAATCAAAACTGCGACTTTGGATATTTTCCATAAAACCAATGTGGTACACCACAGGTTCTTGACCGCCCGGCGTGTCCTCAAACCCCTCCAACAGCGCAAAGACATAGCCTTCTGCCCATCCCCAATGCAATTGATTGACCATAGGATGTAACGGGTGTGTTGGCGGTAGTAAATTGGGGTCTCCGTGATTGGCGGCCTCATCTACGCCTACCTCAAAGGCAATGCGCGAAGCGGAGGTTACGGATTTGGGAAATTTGACAGTGCTAACAAGTCGCTGACCTTGTGGATGAAAAAACGCATACGGCACATCGGCATAAACAGTATCCTCGTCTGTTTCCAATCGAATACCAGACAACAACCACTTTATGCGGGTAAAACGCATCCGCTCACCGCCATATAACGTATAAAATTCGGGGCTAAACTCAAAGGGCGCTCCCTCAAAAGTTAAAGAAAATTCAAGTGCAATTTCTTGAAAATTTTCAGGAGGTTGCGAATTGACGTCATCGTCTTTGACGCAACCTAACAGAAGTAAGCTGGCCACTATAGCCGTAAAAACTGTTTTCATCTACTTGTCACTTATGGTGTTAATCACTTGTTTAGTATGCGCATACCAAACAGCGACTAACACAAATGTGAGTCGTAAAGAATTCGAATTTTTTTACCTGATGCTTTTTGTTTGAGAGGTGGCGGTCGCGTAAGTTGAGAAGAAATCAAGGCGACTGGGGCAGTAATAACGCTCGCGTCTTGCGGCAATACGGCAACTACCGCAACTATTGAAACTTGCTGAGCAGTGGTTTTAGAATAGGTATCTACGTGAAAATGGGTTGTTTCATCGTCACAACAACTACTCCGCTTTACCACATCGCAACTTGAATCATCAACATCGGACCTGCCGCACGAAGATTCAGTTGTAGACGTTGTGCTTTTTGAACACGGGTCAACCGGTAAGATAAACTGCGCCGCAACACGCTCGTCTTTGCAGAAATGTGCATAATGCGTCAACCCTCCTGAGAAAACAATCACGAGGAAGGCAAAAATGGGTAACGCTATTTTTTTTAGGATTTGCACAGGCACGAAATTACAAAAACTATGTTATAAAATACACATCATTTGTTATTTTTTATGGTGCATCGGCAACCTCAGTGATGACAGTGCTTTCAGCTCCAACAGCAGACGCCGAACCCTTTGGGCGAATAGGTTTGGTTATCAATCGGACACCATGTTCATAGGTGATGTAATTCCACACCCAATTCATCAAGGTAACTACCTTGTTTCGAAAGCCCACCAGAGAGACAAGGTGGACCACCATCCATACCCACCATCCCAAAAATCCACCAAATTGAAATTTGTAAAAATCCACAACAGCTTTGTTTCTGCCAATCGTGGCCATAGACCCTTGATCTTTATAAACAAAGGGAATTGCTGGCAGACCTTTTAGCGATCGGTGGAGATTTTTAGCTAAGTGTTCACCCTGTTGAATAGCCACAGGTGCTACTTGAGGGTGTCCATTGGGATGAGCTTTTGTTCGCATGATAGCCACATCGCCTAAGGCATATACATTTTCTGTGTGCAACACCTTGGAGAACGCATCAGTAAGTAGGCGGCTTTTCTCTATGGCCGAATCGGGGAGACCTTTGGGGATATTTCCACGAACACCGGCTGCCCAAATCAAGGTACCTGCTTGAAAATTCCCTCTATTTGTTGTCACCTCATGACCATTATAATGCTTAACAAAGGTGTTGAGCATTACCTTAACACCCATTTGCTCCAAGTACCGTTTTGCTTTTTGAGATGATTTTTCTCGCATACCGCCCAAAACACTATCACCGGCCTCCATTAAAATCACCTCCATCAGATTTAAATCCAAATCGGGATAATCTTGTGCGAGCACATGTGTTTTCAACTCACTAAGAGCCCCGGCAAGCTCCACACCCGTTGGCCCGGCTCCAACAATAACAAAATTCATGAGTTTTTTACGCTCCTCGAGGTCATTGATCAAAAGGGCGCACTCAAAATTTTGCAACAACTGACTTCTTAAATATAACGCTTCATTTACAGATTTCATCGGCATAGACTCGTCCGACATGCCATCTATGCCAAAAAAGTTAGTTGTGGAACCCGTGGCGATTACTAAATAATCATAGCTAAGGGAACCAATGGTGGTGTTGACAACATGATTATCAGCATCGATGTGGACCACCTCGGCTACGCGAAAGAAAAAATCAGGTAATCCCATGAACATCTTCCGCAGCGGATAAGCTATAGAACCCGGTTCTAACCCTGCTGTAGCGACTTGGTATAAAAGCGGCTGGAATGTATGGAAGTTATTCTTGTCTATCAGTACAATTTGAAGACCCGACTTTTTCAACTTAGAAACAAGGCGAATGCCACCGAAGCCTCCGCCAATGATTACTATTCGTTTATTTGAGGGTTTTGGAATGTTCATGTTTTTGCTTTAGGGTCAATAAAGGAAATTGTATCCTGTGAAACGGTTGGTTATCCCTTAACACAGATTAACGACGTCAGTTCACGAGAAATCACGGGAAGAATTGAATTAACGGACATTAACCATTCAAGCCAAGTAAAAATTTGGGTTGGTGTAATGAAAATTAAATTCCAAAACTCCTTGAAGAATATGGGGTTAAAATAATTTGAAATAAATGGTTGTCGATACGGATTAAGATGTATTTTTGCGCGCAGATTTAGGAGGTGTAGATGCACCCGTTAAACTTCTAAAACAGTTTATAATGTCCAAAGTAGTAGGCAAAATTTCGCAGGTAATCGGTCCCGTTGTTGACGTGAGTTTCGATACCACCAATCAAGAACTTCCACAAATTTTTGAAGCACTTGCAGTAATCCGTGAAAACGGCCAAGAGGTAATCTTGGAAACGCAACAGCACATCGGTGAAGATACCGTACGCGCTATTGCTATGGATTCAACAGATGGCTTTAGACGCGGTCAAGAAGTTATCGCTAAAGGGTCATCTATAACGATGCCCAGTGGAGAAGCTATCAAGGGACGTGTTTTCAATGTTATTGGAGATGCCATTGACGGTTTAGAGGCTTTGCCAACGGAAGGAGGCAATCCCATTCACCGCGATGCGCCAAGATTTGAAGACTTGACAACCGCTACTGAGGTACTCTTTACAGGTATCAAAGTTATCGACTTAATTGAGCCCTACGCAAAGGGGGGTAAAATTGGTTTGTTTGGTGGTGCCGGTGTTGGTAAAACTGTTTTGATCCAGGAGCTCATTAATAACATCGCAAAAGGTCACGGTGGACTTTCTGTATTTGCCGGAGTTGGTGAGCGCACACGTGAAGGTAACGACTTACTTCGTGAAATGCTTGAATCGGGCATTATCAAATACGGCGATGCTTTTATGCATTCTATGGAAGAAGGCGGATGGGACTTGAGCAAAGTTGACATGGACGTCATGAAAGAGTCTAAAGCTACTTTCGTATTCGGTCAAATGAATGAGCCTCCCGGAGCACGTGCACGTGTAGCCCTTTCTGGTCTTACCCTAGCCGAATATTTCCGCGATGGCGACAAAGATTCAAACGAAACAGGAAAAGACATTCTTTTCTTTATTGACAATATTTTCCGTTTTACACAAGCGGGTTCAGAAGTATCAGCACTTTTAGGACGTATGCCTTCTGCGGTAGGTTACCAACCAACGTTGGCAACAGAAATGGGTGGTATGCAAGAGCGCATCACCTCTACTAAAAATGGGTCGATCACTTCTGTACAGGCGGTTTATGTTCCGGCAGATGACCTTACTGACCCTGCTCCTGCTACTACGTTTGCTCACTTAGATGCTACTACAGTATTGAGCCGTAAAATTGCCGAGCTCGGTATCTATCCTGCTGTAGATCCATTGGACTCTACCTCACGTATCTTGAATCCTGAAACTGTTGGTGCTGAGCATTATGACTGTGCACAACGCGTGAAAGAAACACTTCAGCGTTACAAAGAATTGCAAGACATCATTGCGATTTTGGGAATGGAAGAACTTTCTGAGGAGGACAAACTGGTTGTACATCGCGCACGTCGCGTACAGCGTTTCTTGTCACAGCCTTTCCACGTAGCTGAGCAGTTTACTGGTATCCCCGGAGTATTGGTAGACATCAAAGACACCATCAAAGGATTTAACATGATCATGGATGGCGAGCTTGATAAATACCCTGAGGCAGCTTTCAACTTGAAAGGTAACATCGACGAGGTAATCGAAGCAGGTGAAAAAATGCTTGCCGAAGCTAAATAATATGATTTATTGGAACGGGATTTTTCCCGTTCCTTCTTTAATACCCTCTCTATCATGATTCTCGAAATTATCACTCCCAATAAGGCCATTTACAATGGCGAGGCCAAAGCAGTCCAATTGCCTGGCAAAGATGGCTTGTTTCAGATACTCGACAATCACGCACCGATCATCGCTGCCTTGAAAAAAGGAAGTATCAAATTGGAATTGAAAGCGCCTCTTTCTGGTAAAATACAGCCGGAGTTGCAAAAAATTTCTGATACTGTTTATTCAATAGATGTGCTTGGCGGTATGGTTGAAATGAATAACAACGTAATCACAGTTTTGGCGGATTAATTACAATACGCTGATTGTTACAACACCATTAAGACCCCTAATACGGGTCTTTTTTTTTTCTAGGTTTGTTATGTCTTACTCCAAAATTCTATTTGTCTTTCTGCTGCCCTTTCAAATCGCATTGGGGCAAGCAACAAAAAACGACACCCTACCCAGTCCTGACCTTCTAGAAACCGCAGTAGTTTCCACTTCGAGAATTACTACTACTTTGTCGGAAACCACAAGAGCGGTACACATTATAACAGCGGAAGAAATAGCCCATACTCCTGCGCAAAGTATCAGTGATGTATTGGAATATGCTGTGGGGTTAGACGTCAGACGGCGCGGACCTATGGATGTGCAATCCGATGTTTCTATAAGAGGGGGCACGTTTGAGCAAACCCTCATTCTCATTGATGGGGTTAAAATGACAGACCCGCAAACCGGGCATCACAACATGAATTTGCCCATCACCAAAGACCAAATCGAACGCATTGAAATTCTGCAAGGAGGAGGCTCGCGCATTTTTGGCCCAAATGCCTTTTCAGGAGCCATCAACATCATCACCAAAAAACCGGAAAAAAATAGCGGAACGATTGACCTAGTTGGTGGTAGTTTCAACTATTTTGGTGCAGGTGCCAGTGCAACACACCGCAGTGAATATGACCAAACCACCATTTCTTTTCGCCGCGACCAAAGTGATGGCTTTCGCCACAATACCGATTTTGAACAAACCGTAGTGCATGTAAACTCACGGTTGCATATTTTTAAAAACCTCACAACTGATGTACAATACGGTTGGAACAGCAAAGCGTTTGGGGCACAAAACTTCTATTCCATCAATTACCCTGAACAATTTGAGGCCACCACAACACAGTTAGCGAGCCTAAGGATAAAGAGCAAAAAACAGCCCGCCTTATCTGTTGTGCTGTACGCACGACAACACCGCGATCGTTTTG
>JAIULY010000185.1 GCA_022565875.1 Schleiferiaceae bacterium
CATGAAAGCGTTGTTTTCGGAGAATCTTTGCCAATTCATCCAGCTTGCGTATTTCACTTTCATAGGGCCCCTCAGCCCCTTCAATGATGACTTGGGCATCTTCGTAGGCGAATCGATGATTGGAGTGGGTTACCGTCCTTCCCAACCATACATCATGAATTTTGGCCGAATCATCCATTTCAAAAACAGCTGAAAAAGTGAGTTTGTCCTCATTGGGACGCAGGGAGCATAAATTGTTAGAGAGCACTTCAGGAAGCATTGGTACAACGCGATCGACAAGGTAAACAGAGGTAGCACGCAAATACGCTTCTTGGTCGATAATGTCACCCGGAGTAACATAGTGCGTAACATCCGCTATGTGGACGCCAATTTCATAGTGCCCGTTTTCCAGTTGCTTAAAAGATAGTGCATCATCAAAGTCTTTCGCGTCAACAGGGTCAATCGTAAAGGTAGTAACCTCCCGCATGTCGCGGCGTTTTTTAATTTCAGTCTCTGGAATCTCGTGCGGAATGGCTTCGGCAGCCAAAGACACCTCTGTTGGGAATTCATAAGGCAGTCCAAACTCTGCTAAAATCGAGTGTATTTCTACCTCATGTTCTCCGGGGTTGCCGAGAATTTGCAAGATTTCACCTTTTGGATTAGAGGCCGTATCTGACCATTCCGTCATGCGGACTAGCGCCTTTTGTCCATTTTTGGCTTCACCTAATTGGTCCAACTCCAAAAAAATATCCACATCCATGCGGCGACTATCAGGTACCAAAAACGCATAGTTTTTGGTGATTTCAAGCACCCCGACAAAATCAGTTTTGCTGCGTTCGTCAACAGAAACAATGCTGCCTGAAAGTCTTCTACTCGATTTGGTAGTATCGACTTGAACGGTAACCAAATCGCCGTGCAGCGCGTTCTTTACGTGCTTATTTGCAATATAGATGTCCTCCTCGAGATCTTCAACAACAACATAAGCTGCACCGGTACTCGTCATATCTACTTTACCCTGATAGAGCAAGGTCTTTGGATTAAAGCGAAACTTACCTCTGTCTTCCGCTACAATATGTCCTTCGTTAATTAACTCTTGAAAAACATCGGGAAGTATATCGCGATCCTCATTAGATTTTAACCCCAAACGAGCGCCTACTTGCTTGTGGTTTAATGCTTTGTTTTTGTTTCTAGAAAATATTTTTACAATACTCGTCTTTAACTGAAGACGTTCGGTGTTTGTCATTTCTTGATTGCTTTCTTTGCTCATAATTATTTTCATTTATAGGCACAATATACGCCTTTTGTAAAACAAAAAACTGGGAAAAGTCTCGGTAGCATTTACCGAGCAGTTCCCAGCTCTATATAATTTGCAACGGTTGTTTTGATTAAACTATGCTGCTTTTAATTTTTTTGCCATCCGCAAATCGTACTCGCCTGTACCCAATGCGTGGATGAGGCTAAAGTGACTTTTCACAGCAGAAGCAAAAGTTTTGTGTTCGTAATAAGGAAGGTTATATTCTTTAGCCGTTTTCTTAACGATTTCTGAGACCTTCTTGTAATGCACGTGACAAATGTTTGGGAACAAGTGGTGTTCTACTTGAAAATTCAAACCACCTATCAACCAAGAGAACCAAGCGGAACCATTAGCGAAATTAGCCGTTGAACGCAATTGTTGGATTGCCCAGCTGTTCTCTACGCTGCCGTTTTCATCGGGAGTGGTGAATTCGGTTTCATTGATAACGTGTGCACTTTGAAAAATAAGCGCTAAAATCAAACCACTAACAAGATGCATGGAGATAAAACCGATAAGGATTTGCCACCATGGTAAGCTCACTAGTACCATTGGCAATGCCAAAAGCAAACTAAAGTACCATACTTTGTTGATGGACACATCCCAAAGCGCTCTTTTGAACGTTAAGCCCTGAGAGGCCAATAAGTTTTTCTTTTTGTAGCGCATCACTTGGGTGTAATCTTTACCCGTAAGCCAATAAATAGTCATGAGGCTGTAAACAAAAGGCGCATAAAAGCCTTGATATCTGAATCCTTTTTTGCGCTCTTGATTGGGAGATAAGCGCATTAAAGCCGTTTCAAAATCTTCGTCGTGTCCCTCTACGTTGGTGAAAGAGTGATGCAACACATTGTGCTGAATTTTCCAGTTGTAACTGTAGCCACCCAAAAGCGATATGATACCGCCTAAAATTCTGTTTACTCGTGGATTGCTAGAGTAAGAACCGTGATTAGCATCGTGCATAACCGACAAGCCCAATCCGGACATGCCTAATCCCATAAAAATCCACATCGTAAAAACACCCCAAAATGACGCAACAACCCCCGTTAACATTAATGTCAATGGCAAAAAGTAAAGGGTCAGCATAAATGCTGTCTTCACTTTCATACTGGTGTTTGCAAATTTGGAAATGTTGTTTTCTTTGAAGTAATTATTTACGCGCTTGCGCAATTCAAGAAAAAATTCAGGTTGGTCGTTGTGGTTGAACTTAACTGTAGATACTCGCATAAAAAAAAAGTAAAATAAAATCGGTGTAAAGATACACCATAAATCCCAACCACCTAGAAAATCTTCCGCTTTCGCATGGATTTACCATAAAAAGGTCAGTACAATAAGGGAATTAACCATATAGAAAAAATACCCCTACATTAAAATGTCATTAAGGTAATCGCGGAGCTTCGCTCACCGGACGTAGCAAAAAGTCTTTCATTTCTACTAAAAACACGTGGTCGTTTGATGGTCCCGAAGCTACTGTTGATCGACGGAAGTTGTACCCCGTGGCCAGTCCTGACTTGGGAGGCAGATAACTCACCTTCCCATTGTTTTCAAAAATAGCAATGGCATACAGCCCCATGTCAAATCCTTGAAAAGCGGCTCGCGATGGCTCGGTTTGGTAGCGCTCTCTGTAGGCTTTCACAAACTGAATGACTGCCGCACTGCTGTAGTCAATGAAAAACAAATCGGTACAGGTATACCGCATGGCATTGAGGTAGCGTACCTCTATGGTTTCTACCCCAATGAGGTCTGTGGTAGACAATAATCGGATGTTGCTGTTGCGCAATGCGTAGAGCTTACTCACCAAATCGGTCAAGAAGGCTTGTTGTTGATCGACAACCACAAAAATATTTTCCCGAGTAGGATGCAAATGACTGGACAACCCTGAGGCTCGGCTCAACCATATTTCTTTCACACTTGTATTTTCCGAAGCAAACATTCTGGAGCGAATAGTTTTTACAGCTGCTCGAGATTGTGGATTATCGGTATTGACAAAAATAACATTGATGTGGTCGGCGTGTGTATTGAGGTATTTGGCTACCTTTTCGTATTCGTGTTCTTTGGATGGAATTACGGCAACTAAGTTGTTGTTTTCGCTATTATCTACACCACGAGAAAGTGGACTAAAAACAAAAATATTATCTTTTTCTAATTGCTTCGCCAATGTGGTTGCGTGTTTGGCGTACAGTGGTCCCACCACCACATCTGGTTTTATCGCCTGGATGGTGGTCGCCTCACGGGCTACCGTTTTCGCATCCGCCTTTGTATCTATTACTTTCACTTGTAACTGATACCCCTGTGTAACCAAGGTATCCATGGCTAGGGTAAAGCCGGTATAAAACTCCAGCGACATTTGAGCATCGCGCTCGCGGCGTTTTACACGCTGTCTTTTCGGACTTTGATCAGTTTCGTCATCGGATTCCAATTCTTCAACCACTTCTTTTTCTGTACCCGCTTTGAATGGCAGCAACACGGCAACACTGCGTTGCCCTTTTTTTCCCATACTCCCCACCAAAGACGGTGAACTTTTTTCAGCAAGGGTAAACTCCTTTTCTTCTACTTTTACAGGAGCGGGTTTGGCTAATGTTGATTTTTTAAGTGGAATAATAATGTAGCGACCAGAAATCAACCCGTCTTTCAACTCGGGGTTTACTTCCAATAAGTCTGCTTGTGAAATGCGATACTTCCGCAGTAACGCTTCCATGCTATCATCCGCTTTTACTTGATACAGTTTATAATCACTGTCCTTAGCGGGTTCTTTTTGTTCTGTGGGTGGCTCAACTTTACTGTCTTCCTTCATAGCTTGCCGCGCTGCTGCCGTTGCGGGTAATCGAATTTCTTGCCCTTCTTTTAAACCGTCTACCGTATGTGGGTTGAGTTGAAAAAACTCATCGGCTAACAGCTTTGCCTCTCGCGTTATACTATACACGGTCTCGCCGGCTTGTACCACGCGGATAACAAAATCACCGATGGGCACTTCACCTGAAACGGCAAAGGGCTCTTGGGAAGCTCTTGCTTTGGCAATGCGTATCACTTGTCCAATTTGCAACCCGCGCTCAGCCAACTCAGGGTTATCGCTCTCTATGGTTTCAATGGGCAAATCGTACTTTTTGCTGATTCCGTAGAGTGTTTCCTTTGCCAAAACCCTATGATAAATATATTGGGCATCACTGCTGTCGGGTTGCTGCGTTACCGCGATGGCACCCGCAACTGAAGAATTATTGGGGATTAACACAACGACACCAACATTTAAGCCGTCCGCAACTTGCGGATTGGCTCCTAAAAGCGCATCAATGCTAACGTTGTACTTTCTCGACAAACCATATAAGGTCTCGCCCGGCTCAACCGTATGATAGCGGTAATCTCCAGATTGTGCCGTTACCAGACACGCAGTGAAAAACAGAAGGACAAAAAGGAAGATTTTATTCAAAATCAAAAAATTGGATTATTCCCACTCAATGGTTGCGGGTGGTTTAGAACTAATATCATAAACAACGCGATTGACTCCTTTCACGCGATTGATAATTTCATTTGACACTTTGGCCAAAAACTCATAGGGCAAATGCACCCAATCGGCTGTCATTCCGTCGGTACTTTCTACAGCGCGCAAGGCCACAACTCGTTCATAGGTGCGTTCATCACCCATTACCCCTACAGATTGGACAGGCAAAAGAATTGCTCCAGCTTGCCAAACATGGTCGTATAAGCCAGCATCCTTTAGTCCTTGGATAAAAATAGCATCAACTTCTTGAAGAATGGCTACTTTTTCGGGTGTGATATCTCCTAAAATCCGAATAGCCAATCCAGGGCCGGGAAAAGGATGGCGGCCCAACAATTCCTCACGTATGCCAAGAGCGCGTCCCACATTTCGAACTTCGTCTTTAAACAAGGTATTCAATGGCTCAACCACTTTCAATTTCATGAAATCAGGTAAACCACCAACGTTGTGGTGAGATTTAATGGTTGCCGACGGACCATTTACCGAAACAGATTCAATGACATCTGGATAAATGGTACCTTGTCCCAAAAAGTCGACATCCGCAATAGCACTTGCTTCTTCATCAAACACTTCGATAAACACACGACCGATTATCTTGCGTTTGGTTTCCGGGTCACTCACATCGGCGAGCTCACTCAAAAAGCGTTCAGCGGCATCAACACCTTTTACGTTGAGGCCCATGTGTTTGTATTGCTTCAAAACACTTTCAAACTCATCTTTACGCAACAAACCGTTATTCACAAAGATGCAGTGCAAGCGATCGCCAATGGCCTCAGATAACAAAACTCCGGCGACGGTTGAATCCACGCCACCAGAAAGCCCCAACACCACTTTCCCTTTGCCAATTTTGGCGCGCAAGTCGTCAATGGTTTCCTCAATAAACGCTTTTGGCGTCCAATCTTGAGCGATGCCACAAATGG
>JAIULY010000186.1 GCA_022565875.1 Schleiferiaceae bacterium
AATTGATGATCTCTTGATCTACCATATCCACCGTGCGTTCTAATTTCACGGTGATTGGGTTTGATTCTTGTGACATCGCTACCCCTCCTGCGAGGATGCATGACGTCAAGAGTAACGCTCTTCTCATATTGTTTTATGTTTACTTTAAATTTTTTTAAAAGTATACATTTTTCGCATTCTAAAAGTTTTTGCAGTGTTTTTTTTTAACCGAGAAGAGAAGTCACCATCCCTTACATTATCAATATGTTATGATTTGCTTACGGTTTTAATTTTTTGGAAAAATATTTTTCACCTTACCAAAATGTGGTTTCATTTGGCGAAAAGTGCATCTAAAGCATAAAAAAAACGGCATCTCTCGAACAAAAGCGCGAAGCTTTTTACGAGAAATGCCGTGGTATATTTGAAAGTTGGCCAACCTCAAAGTCGGTTGGGGCAACCTAAGCTACCTGAATACTAAAATTACTGCTTTGTAATCTTGTAAGTATTTACATTACCTGATTCACTTTGCAAACGCAAAATATACATACCGGCAGGCAGGTGGGTAATGTCTAATTGTTTCGGCTGTCCAGAATGTGCAGTAAATCCTTCTGCAAAAACTTTGGCTCCATTAATTGAACTTATTGTGGCTTCAATCTGCAAGGCGCGCTCCATTTCAAACTCAATGTTTACTACCCCATTGTTCGGATTTGGGAACACATTGATGCCTGCATTGATTTTTAATTCTTCCGCTGATATACTCATGCACGTGGCATCATCAGGACAAGTGATTAACTGTATGATTGGCGACACAAAAGCGCGGCTATCAACAAATCCTGTGATCCAAGAAGGGGTAAGGCCAGCTCTAGTGATAAAGAATATAGAACTGCTACCATTCTGTGGGAACACTGCATTGTTTCCTAAGAAAATGGGATTGGCACCGCCATTACTGAACAACTCATACACCACAGCATACCCGCCTTCCTTTAAGAACAAAGGAACACCGTTGGCATCTCTGAAATCAAAGGACAAAAAGCCATTGTTCAAATCTGTTTGGGTTATTGTATGCGTTTTAACAATGATTGGATTCGTTGGAAAACCTGTTGCAAATGTAAAGCCAGTGGTGTCGTAAACATAAACATTTACCAAACCTCCTGTTGTAGAATTGGCCCCAGACAACCAAGCCCAAGTTCCAAAAGCACGCTCGTCTTCTACTAAATCAAAACGCGCGGCAAAGGCTACAGCATCTTCACCAAAATTAGTGTTGGTGCCAATGATGTTGTTGATGCTATTTCCAAAATACAACGCATTGATACTATCCGTCACCCGCACTACAAACGTATCTACAGGCATAAATGAGCCCGCTGCAGAAGGAATACTATCTGAAATACCTTTATAAACTACGCGAAACTCCCCTTGTGTGCAGGCGTTCCATGGAACAGTTGTCGTTAACACATCAAAACCAACTGAATCTGTACTGTTTACATTTGCTGTTGGTGTGGTGGTGGTGAAAACCACATTGTTCGCGGCATCTAAAACTTCAATTTCTAGTGCTACACCGGTTTGATTACTAGCACCAAAGTTGAAGATGTTTGCATCAAAGAAAATATCGCGACACTGTTTTACAGTGATATGACCATACTTTCCATTACTATTTGTTTGGTCTCTATAGATCACGTCATGAGCAGGGGCTCCCCTCCAAGTAGTAAAGGTCAATTGGTGCTCTGGCTTTTCGCGAATGGCGATATCGTCTAACATCCACTCGTAGTAGTCCCCATCAAATATGAAGCGAACTTTTGCTTGTGATTGCCCACCAATAATATTGCTTACATCTAATTGTACAAACGTGCTATTAGGGGTGTTCTCATTTGTAGAAAGGCTGGTGTTTAATGCAATTCGGTTACCAAAAGTGGTTCCTCCATCAGTAGAAAATTCTACATAGGTAGCCGTCAACGCTTGATCGCCTCCTGGACCACCAAACTTTCTGTAATATTGGTGAAATTCTAACACCACATCATTTGAACCGGATAAATCGATGGTGTCTGTGGTGAGATTACCAACGTGAGGCGAAGGTGATATACCTGATCCAAAGCCACCACTAACTCCATTGTTATCTAAAAAGTCGCTGTCAAAAATAACAAACCCGTTTGCTGTTGTTGGCGAAGCAATAGGTACGCCATTGCCAAAAGCACCTCGGGTACCTACAGTGTTGCTCGGCGTGGTGTTTGGCCCGCGATACTCCCAATTCCCACCGGGAACAACAGCACCCAAACTGTCTAAACCTTGATTAGACCAACCTGCTGGTATGCCACTTGAAAAGTCCTCAGACCAAACAATGGCGGTTTCTGTTAATTGTGGATTTATATTGACAATTCCACCTGTAGCTCTCTGCGATGCGATTACTTCCGCATCACGAGATTGCATGGTGCGCTCTTGTGGAAAATTTGACATTCTGGCTTCTTGTGCCATAAGACCGCCTGTAATAAGGCCGCCGAGTAAAAGGAAACTACTCTTTTTGAACATATTGGATGATTTAATTTAAATACAGTGAATTGTATACTTACTTATAACGAAAAAATTAAGGCAAGGGTTGGGTGAAAATTTCAATAATTACCGACATTGCTCAAAAATATGTGCTTTTATTGTAAGATTTAATAACGCTAATCAACTGTGCCTTACTGACTTCAAGTCAATTATAAAAAACTAAAAAATTGAAAAATAATGACTTGAATCTCCAAATTAAGATGTTTAATATACTTTAACTTTTCAAAATAAATTAGCGAGGTGTAAGCTTACAAAACCAAAAACCTATAGAAGAGGAATCATTCCTATCTATCATTTGGCAGTCACAAAAACATGGTTTATTCTAAGAGTTGATTTTGTAAAGCGTTATAAGAGTGGTAATAATTCGTTGAACAAGTTATTCTTTCGCCCACCCAAAAAGGCCCATTTGTCAACGAAATCGATAGTGTCCATAAGGCTGGCAGCTTTAAAAATAAAAGCCGTGGAATTGATTGGCGGAGCGGAAATTTATGGCGTATGCCGGTGCGGGAATTTTAATGAAGTTGATAGCATTTAAAGTGGCACGCAACCAAGGCTGACGCACTTTAATCCGGCGCAAATCCAAATCTAAAGACAAGTAAAGCTGACGTTGGCGAAAAAGGTCGGGGTGGTTTGCCGCATAATATGCTGGGTCTGGGGCGCCAGTTACCATGCCATCACCGCTGTAGCCAACTGCTAGGTTGAGCCATTTCGGGTACCAATCCCAATGTGTAAAATCTCTAGGATTAAAAGAGAGCCAATACACTTGACCATTGTAGTCTTTTAAAATGCTGGTCATAAAACTGGTACCCAGCAACTCGGGGCGCAATGGTGCATAGGCACTTTGCTGAAAGGAGAATTTCATGCGAATGCGTTGCTCGTCCCACAACAATTGTTGCGAAATAAATAGCGCTGACCCCGCCATATTGGCCAACATATCTCCTGTGCTAAATCCCCATTCTTTAGAAAAACCATCCATGATTTCTATGGCTGTGAGGTAGGTAAGACCCGTAAGACCACCTATCCAAATGGCTTTTTTTCGTTCAACGCCTGCCCATCGCAATACATCATGACTTACTTCACCCGTGTACCACGCGGTCATGGCATGACCAACTTTGTCCATTTGTAGCCAATTGTCATTGTCATTATAAAAATGAAACTGCGATTGTGGATAATTGGCATACCACAATTGATATAACCCCACTAAGGATGCCGTAGCTGCGCCACCGACACCAAAACCCACTACTGCTAAACGGCTTTTATGCAAGGTGTCTGACGGAGTGAAAAAAGAGCTTGCCTGCTGACCTTGAACGTTGTGCAACTGGAAACAGCACAAAACAACTATCAAAATTTTGTTGCCGTTCCCTTTCATCCTAACGCGTTATATTTTGCTTTTGCAGCCAATTTACGTATTTCCGTTTGTTGGCCGCATGCTGCATTTCATTTTTTGCAAAACTATGAAAACCAGGCCGGTCTGGGTCGGCACACATAAAGATATAATTGTGTTTCTCGGCGTGCAACACGGCATCAATCGCCTTACCATCTGGAATAGAAATAGGTGCAGGTGGCAATCCGGCGTTCTTGTACGTGTTGTATGGAGAATCGATTTCTAAATCCTTGTACAAAACTCTCCTGATTTTGGGGTCTGCCCCTTGTTGCTGTGCGATGGCATAAATTACCGTAGGGTCGGATTGTAACTTGATATTGCGATCCAATCTATTGAGATACAACCCTGCTACGGTTGCCATCTCTTCGCGGCGGGCTGTTTCGCGCACTACAATTGAAGCAAGGGTGTGCACTTGCAATGGAGTCAGGTTATGCGATTCAGCTGCTTCCAATCGATGCGCATTCCAAAAACGTTGGTATTCTGAAAATAAACGATCTCTAAATTTTTCTGGTGAAACCGACCAATAAAAGTCATAGGTGTTGGGCAATAAAATCATTTTTACATTATCTGCCGTCAACCCTTTTTCGTTGAGGAAATCTGCATCAAAAATTGCCTTGTAAAGTGACACACTATCCAACTCTAATTGTGGCGCTACTTTACTGCATACATCAGCAACCGTATGGACATTGTTATACGTAACGGAAATGGTTTCCTGCAACCCGCCCCGGAGTTGCGATATTAAATCCATGTTACTCGCTGCAACGGGAATCACATATTTTCCCGGCTTAATATTTTTTGGGTACTTGCGTTTCTTAGCAATAAAGGCAAAACCTGCTTCATTCTGCAATAAGGGTCGCAATTGGTCTAAAACGCTCTCAAAATCTGCTGTTGAAGTGATGTAGATGGTGGCGGGTTCTTCGTGAAGTGTATTGGAGGCATACAAACTGTGGTACACCCAACTGCCAACGCCAAGGCCTATGACAAACAAGGTGAGAAAAGTATATAACGCTAGCTTTTTCATCTTTTTAAAAATGGCAACCCAAGAAAATCTAATTCCTGCAAGATTTTTAATTAGGCTGTCTTTAACGCCTGAATCTATGTTGCAGTAAATTGAATATCACTGGCTTTGGTTGATAATGCTGAGTAGTTGTACCCCTTCGCTATGTGTTGGATTGTTGCGTAGCAAACGCTTGGTAACCTTCCGTGAAGCATCGAGTTTATCCTGTTGCAAATATAGCAATCCTAAATTGAGTAGTGCAAGCTCATAATCGGGGCGCTGCTGTAAAGCTTTTGTTAAGTGTTGCTCGGCCAAAGACCAATCGCCTAACCGCAAGTTTACATATCCTAAATTGGCATGCGCCTCTGCATGATAAGCGTTTTCCAATAAAATCTTTTCATATTGCGCTTTGGCAGCTTCCCAACGCGATGCCCGAACATGTATCGCCCCCAACTTATTCTGAAAAGACAAAATGTACGGCGCTAATGCAATAGCTTGCGAAACAAACTTTTCAGCAACTTCTTGCTGGCCTTTCTGCAAATAAGCTTCGCCAATGCGATAGGCTGTCCAAGCGTGCTCGTTGTCGTAACTCTTCTGCGTGAGGTGGTTGCGCAACACTTCCTCCACTCCTATTTCAGCCACTGCTTTTAAAACATTGGTATGGTCGTTTTTCAAATGCCACAACTGAACCGTCTCATTAAAAAACAAATCTATAGATTGCCCCC
>JAIULY010000187.1 GCA_022565875.1 Schleiferiaceae bacterium
AATTGATAGTGCTTTAATTCTATGTTAGTGGTTCTTTTAGAAAATGCCCACGCAATAAAAAGACTTGTTTAGAAAACCCTAGCCTGTGTTTATTATCAACTTTCCTTTCTGACTTTAATTAGAAATACAAACCCCCGACTACTGCCGGGGGCTACAACCATGAAGTACTAAAGGCTTTGACCTGACCTTTAACGGTTATCGGGCAAATACCCCGAGAATGACATATGTGGTGGGATCTACTGTTGAAATGGGTTGCAATGGATCGTGAACAACGAAGAAACCGTCGTAGCTGCTCGTTAGTTCCGTGTAGCTTTTTGGGCTGATTTGACTTCTGTATACCGTTCCGCCATTTCCGTTAAGCATAACATTTAATACATCTCCATTGGGCGTTTCATTGTAGGGCGTGCCGTTGGGTGTAGTAGCTGGGTCTGCCATGTCATGCGAATGTACCATGTACATTTCGTTGGCCATAGAATTCATCAAACCCGCACCAACTCTGGAGGTACCATCTGCCAATTCTTGAACAGTAACCATTGCAGACAAGCTCATGGGGTGGCTGCCACTGTACGCAAAGGTAGGCTCCAATTGTCCCGAATTAAATGCGTAATTAAAGGTGCTGCGCGACAAGTTTACGGTTTGCTGCATCCGCGCAAAAGTACCAACTACCAAATATGTGCTGATATCCGTAGTGCTGATGCTTTGTAATGGGTCGTGAACCACAAAGAATCCTGCGTAATCTTCAATTATTGCGCTGTATGACATGGTGGTGTTTTGCTCCACCATTACGGTACTCCCGTTACCTGTTGCCATTTGTGAGAATACATCCCCGTTGGGCGCTTCGTTATACGGTGTTCCGTTGGGAGTTGTTGCAGGGTCTGCCGCATCATGGGCGTGTACCATATACATGGCGCCATCTACGGTATTCTCCAAGGTGACTGTAATTTTCGCCATGCCATTGGCCATTTCGTCTACTTTCATTGTAGCCATTAAATTGTCCATATGTGTCCCGAAATAGGCGGCACCGGGAACAACCTGGCCGTTGTTGAATGCATAAGCAAAACTCATGGACCGCATGCTGGGTACATTGCCCCCGTTGTTGCTGTCATCGTCGTTGCTGCATGATGTTGTCGCAAGTGCTATCCCTAGCACTGCCATTGAAAATAAGCTGGTAAAACGTTTCATGTTATCTGTATTTTATTGTTTGCTTTACCTACGCTACTTTTTAGTTTCTGGATTTCAGAGAAGTGATTTTTTTTGTATATATTTTTCCAACGCACTCAAAATCAGCAATAAAAACCACATAAAATTTTTTCAAATTGCTGTCTTGTATAGAGTTGTTTCGGTAAACTCAAGAGCTTTTTTCATGACATTCTACAATAATTTACGCTCTTCACTATTCCATTGCCAATGGATTGCAGCTCTGTGGAACGGGTTTTTTTGTGATCGCGCCAAACGGCTTGGGATGTTTTCAATCAAAATCTACAGGGAGGTGATTTTTGGACTAGGTAAACACGTAAAAACGGAGAGTCGGCGAATCTAACTGCAAGTTTGCCTTTGGCAGGAAGGAACTTTTAAGGGGTAACGCAATACGTGTTGAACGCAGCGGTCATCAGCTGTAAGGGCGAAAGGCGCGTTTTTTCTTTTCGAATGCTTTTCGAATAGACCAGCCAAATAGTGCACTACTACCTGCTAAAATTCCAGCGAGAAACAACGTGCCAAAAACCAGGGTCTCGGCATTGGGCAGTTGAATCAATTCGGCCATTTTTGCTACTAATGCCGTGTCTTTGGTTGGGAGAATGAAGTAGCCCCAAGAAACTATTCCAGCGAAAAAACTAGCAGTAAATGCCCATTTCCATTTTGGAAACACCAAAAGGGTTGTCAAAAGCGGCACGATCATAATGCCAAACCAAGGTCCTGCAAGATGATGCCAGAAGAGCAGCCCTATTACGGTCAATACTACAGTGCCAATGAGTTTCATAATGCGGTCGGCTTTAGTAAATGTCTTCGTTTTGCTGTGGTTTCTGGTAGCAACGGCAACGGCAGTAATAGTCCGTTTTTCCAATCTTCCACATAATCCGTGTAATGCCTGCTACCCAAGTTTCCATTTTGCCCGCCGGGATAAATGCCTGTGCCAGTAATGCCGCTGGAATCGACTACCGCCATAAAGCGCCAACTTGCGCCATGTGTGGGTGTGTTGGCGTTTACAATATTGGCATTGCCTCCAATCGCCACTTGGGGTACTGAAAATTGAGGTATCCGAGCAAGGTGCCGCAGTGTGGTGTTTTTGTACTGATACCATTCTGTCACTCCAGCTGCTTGAAGGCTATCTACCTGATCCACGGCCACTTGCAATGCATTGTGCAAATGAGAAGTAACGGTTTCCACTTCAGGAGTTTTTGGGTTGTCCCAAAGTGTATGTGTAGCGGCGGTATCTACTAGCTGGATTATCGTCAACGATTGAGGGTAACGCGCTGAGGTAACCCCATCAAACCAATGTGCAATACACTGCGGATAAAAGCCTTTCCAAAACGCTTCAAAATAGATTGCGGCCGTACTGGAAGCCGTGTTTTCCAAGTCCCAATCTTTGAGCACTTGCAAAAACGCTTGTGATGACGCTGAAAGTGTGGAGTCTGGCAAATGGGCTATGGCCAAAGGCAACCAAAGTGACGCGAGTGTATTGAAATTGTCGGATTGAAAATCTTGTAGCTGTTGAGGTGTCCAATCGTCTCTTGCGTCTAGAACCTCGTTGATGCGTTTGTTTCGATACGTTTGGTAGGGTGTTGCGTATTGGTAATAGGGGTAGGTAGCATCGGCATGGTGTTGGTTGGCGCTGGCCACAAATCCGCGTTGTGGATTTTGTTGTTTTGGGTGTCCCTCAAACGGCACAAAAGCGTTCCAATTGTTGGCGCTGTGCTGTCCGTCGCGTACAAATCGGCCTTCTCCATGGTGCCGTAACGGATACTTCCCTGAAAGACAAATACCATAATCTCCACCAGTAGTGGCATACACAAAATTCTGGGCAACACTAGTCATCTTGGATAAGGCGCTCGTGATTTCTTTAGCGTTCTTTGCGGTATTTAGCGCCAAGAAAGCCGCCAATTCGCTATCCGTATCGTGTCCAATCCATCGATAGGCCAAGCCTGTTTTGGGATGGTTGCCACCAAAATGCGCATCGTAAACAACAGGCCCAAACTCGGTGTAAACGACCGTGTCAAATACACTTGACATTCCGGCTACTCTTATTTCTTCTAGTTCTTTTTTAGATTTTTTCCAAGTATAATCCACCAAGTATTCGTTGCGTGCGTCATCTTTAAATAACAATTCATACCAATCGACCACATCGCGTTGTGAATTGGTAACGCCCCAAGCAATGCTGTCGTTATACCCCAACACAACACCGGGTAATCCGGGTATACTTGCCCCCATCACACGATGTTTGTTTTGAGACAGTTGATTGACAAACCAAAGGGAAGGCAGTTGTAAACCCAAATGTGGGTCGTTGCACAAAACAATGCTGTTATCGGCTGTTCTTGTGGGGCCAAGCACCCAATTGTTGCTTCCGGGAACGTCTTCTGTAAAGGGATTGTTGCGGCTTATTGCATCAAATCCCTTTGGCCACAAGTCTGTAATACTATCCGCTTTTGCCATTGGTGCGGGCCACTTGCCCGGCTTTGAAACAATAGGGTGCGCCAAAGAAGGAATATCGGGAAAAAAGATAGTAAATGCCGCTTCGCCGTGGGTGAGCAAAAAATCGGTGTTTTCAATATCGTATTCTGTGGTTGAAAGCGTCGCAACCATTTGCATCAAGAGCAACATCGATTTTTCTGGAGTCCAAGGTGTAGGTTTGTAACGCAGTAACTTAAATTCAAGGGGGTAATCTTTAGGCCGTAGTGTTTCGATAAATGCATTTACGCCTTTAGTATATTGCAAAAGCGCCAACTGCGCATCGGGGTGTTTCAGTTCGTTTTGTAATGCGTGATTTGCTGCCACCCGCATGCCCTTTCTACGCGCTGTTCTGTCGTATTCAAGAAGTGCCTCTCCGAGTATTTCTGCCAATTGGCCTCCTGCGGCACGGGCTTGAAAGTCCATTTGCCACAGCCGATGTTGCGCATGCAAGTAGCCTTGGGCGAAAAACATGTCCGCCTCGTTTGTTGCATAAATTCGTGGAATCTCCAGAGAATCGTAAGTAATAGTAACCCCGTCCAACAAGCCCTCAACAGTAGTTATCTTTTCGTTATCAAGCTCTAAATCATTGGCTTGTTCCCAAAGCCCCACCCTAGGCGCCAACAACGACCCTAGGGGCGGCACGGGCTCCCATCCGCGCTCCAATAGAACGAAAAAAACGAAAAATACCCCTCCAAAAAGTATAATACGCAAGACTTTCATGTGCCGCTTGTTTTGGGGGTCTAATTTATTGATTCTATTTGGATACACAAGGGGCCTGTGTTTTTTGTGTTTTCGGTCCTGAATGCCCAAAAAATCTACGCAGTTCACTGAGTGCTTTTCTTGCGAAATTTTATACAAAGGAGAAAAAGGACATAACCCCCAGGAAATGGGTGGGTTTTACGGGTGAAAGACTTGCTCAGTATGGAATGTACTTATGTGCAGTCTTTTGAAAACGCCATTGAACTTCCCCACTTTTGATGCGGTTGGCGTTTCGGGGATTGTTAATTCTCATGATTTTCAGCATGTTGAATTAGTTCATTTACAAAGTCTTCATCAAAAAATTTATTCAAGTTGGGTAAGTAATTTTTTGTTTTGATATGGATTAAATTAAATAATTGGTTAGAAAATTGATTTTTTAAATAAATCATGACGGGGTTTTGGTCCATATCAATAAAGTCATTTGCCTGTAATTCAGCTGTTTCAAATTCCTTAATTGTGATTTTTGGCAAACTGTAATCTAAATCCTGAATGTTTAATGTGTTTTCATACATTCTTTCATACAAGGTTTTAATTTTCAACAAGGAATTGGCGTCATACTTTAAGTATTCGTACAGTGTTTTATTGACCATAAAGCTTCTAAACTCGTTGCTTTGTTTGGTGATATATTCGAATGCCCAATTCGTATTTATATTTCCTATTATGAAACCTAAAACAAATCCATAGTCATAACCCTGTATGGACCTTTGGTTAGCTTTTTCTGATTTCACTAATGTATTTATTGCATCCCTTAGGGCGTTTTTTAAATCTTTCAATAATATTCTTTCGTCTATTATTGTAAAATTTAAATCAGGATAATCGATGGAAGCATTTTTTGTCCATTGCCTAAAAAGTTCAAAAGCAGTTTTGTCTAGATTATTTTCCATTTTTCAATTTTTTTCTTCAAACCTTCAAAAACACTACGGTATGCTATGCAAATTTTTTCTTTCAAACTATAGCAAGAAACACAGTGTTTTTTTATGTAACAAAGTAACTACAAAAATTGCCAACATGACCAAAAATGTTATTGCCTTCAACGGCATTGAACCGATTGTCCAAAAAACGTCACGTATTTGTGGGTAAAAAGTGACCAAACACCCCGAAATTTACACACAGAACGAAACAGTGCACTAGGTACTTTTCCCGTAGGGTCTAGGGTTTTTGGTAGGTAGCCGTCGAATCCCGTAAAGCTAGCTGCA
>JAIULY010000188.1 GCA_022565875.1 Schleiferiaceae bacterium
GAGCAAACTCAAAGCTGAAAGTTTAAGGTTTAACTTAAACTTTAAACCTTAAACCTTAAACCGAAAGGATTTGGAAGTAAGGAGGTTAGGCGCGGCGTTTTAGCTACTACGTTTGGGTAATTCATTTTACCTGTATTTCCGAATTGGTTGAAAGTTGAGGCCCCTCCGAAAAGGCCCTTTCTGCCAAAGGCTGACTTGTTGGGAGATTTTTGAATCCTCATTAACAATTAGTTAGCTTCGGTTCAAAAACCCCTCCGCGTCGATTTTGATTGAAGTCATCTTTTTCGGAGCAAACTCAAAGCTGAAAGTTTAAGGTTTAACTTAAACTTTAAACCTTAAACCTTAAACCGAAAGGATTTGGAAGTAAGGAGGTTATGCGCGGCGTTTTTTTTTGGAACACTTCATCTACCGCCCCAAAAATACGCACACATACCCCCTCGAGGAAACGCCCTTTTCAACCTTCCCCTCTGCCAGGGATGGTACTGGAAAGCCCGGAGGCGGGAAGGCCAGTGCGCCTTGCCGTGAGAGAGCGACCATAGAAGCTCCTCGAACGGCATTAGGCAAACGGCCTGAACGCTGAGGACTTGGAAGGGACAGCCCGCCCGGGCAGCCTAATCATTACCCAAATTCTTTTGATTTTCACCAAGCGTTTTACAACTGCTCGATGTGCTCCAATAGTTGTGCGGCATGCTCCATGATGGCGGCGCGGTCTGCTGATGACATTTTGTCTAAGTTTCTGTAGGCCATTCCGATGCGTGGGTTTTTGGAAAGTTGCTCCCGGTTGCGCTCGTAAAAATTCCAATACAAACTATTGAACGGACACGCCTTCTCGCCAACGCGTTCTTTGTGATTGTAGTGGCATCCTTTGCAGTAATTGGACATTTTGTTGATGTAATTAGCTGAGGAATTGTAGGGTTTTGTGCCGACGATGCCTCCGTCTGCAAATTGGCTCATGCCGCGGGTGTTGGTTATCTCTACCCACTCAATGGCGTCAATATAAATACCTAAGTACCAGGCGTCCAATTCATCGGGGTGGATACCTGCCAACAGGGCAAAATTTCCGGTGACCATGAGCCGCTGGATGTGGTGGGCGTAGGCATATTCCAAGGATTGCCCAATCGCATGCTGCAGGCATTTCATCTTGGTTTTTCCGGTCCAGAACCAGCTTGGTAACGGATTTTGGTGATTGAAGTAGTTTAGCTCTTGATAATTTGGCATTTGGGCCCAATACACTCCACGCATATACTCACGCCACCCAATGATTTGGCGCACAAAACCTTCTATTTGTGGTAGTGTAATGTTTGGGTTGTTATTGTACTGCTGAATAGCTGTTTGACAGACTTCTAGAGGGGTAAGCATTTTCAAATTGAGGGCAAATGAAATGCGCGAGTGATACAACGACCAATCGCGGGTGTCTAAGGCGTCTTGAAATTTGCCAAAATTGGGCAACAAATGTTCGCAGAAATGCGCTAGCAATTCTAGTGCTTCATCGCGATTAAGGGGCCAGAAAAATGCTTGGGTATTGATACTGCCCATGTGCTTTAGTCCACGGTCATTGATTTCGTGGACCAAATCGGTGACATTGTGTTGGAAAACCTTTGGCGGGGGTATGGTGTGGTTTGCGGGTAGTGCTTTCCGGTTTTCAGTATCGTAATTCCACTTCCCACCTGCTGGTTGGTCGCCTTCCATCAAGAGGTTGAAGTCTTTTCGCATAGCGCGATAGAAGGTCTCCATCAAATAGGTCTTTTTACCTTCAAAAAAGGTTTTCAGGGTGTTGCGTTGGGTCAAAAAATGATGCGTTGTGGAAATGCTATGCGGTATGGAAAGGCCTTGGACAAATGTTTTTAAAATGGCATCGAGGCGGTATTCGTCGGGCTCTTGGTACTCAAATTTTTGAAATGCCCCTTGCTCAAGCAGCTGTAAAAGGTTTTCCGGAAAGTTTTGGGCATTGGTAGGGTCGGAAATTTTGATGTAAATCACGTTGTGCCCCGCGCTTTCTAAGGATTGAGCAAATTGCCGCATGGCACCAAAAAAGCCCACAATCTTCTGAATGTGATGCGTGACGTATTCGGACTCAGACGCAACCTCCATTAAGGTGTATGTTACCTGTTCATCAACATTTTGAAGCCAAGGGTGCTGACTGTTTAATTGGTCGCCGAGAATGAGTCGCAATACTTTCATGGAATTTGCATTTTATTGTAATTACAAACACCGCTGTGCGCTTCATGTTTTGGGACGGTTGTGAAAATTTCTAATTGTCAAAGCCTGACTAGTTGGTGAGTTTTCGATTCTTTACGACCAGGTGGTAAACTCTAGTCCAACAATTGTATTCGCATCGATTATGCTTAAAACCATCTTTCCCCAAGCAGACGCAATTCAAAAATTCAACATTTAGGTTACTATAAAAGGAGCGGGTAGGAGAGGAGCCCGCCTATTACATCAACGCCTTTAGTTTAGCCAACTCAGCTTTGATGGCATTGAGTTTATCAATGACCTCGACGTTGTTTGCGGTATCCTCTTTATTGTCCTTTAATTTTTTTCTTGCGCCCTCAATAGTAAAGCCGCGCTCTTTGAGTAAATGATAGATAATGCGCAGGTTTAAAATGTCTTTTTGGGTGAAGAGTCGGTTCCCCTTTTTGTTCTTTTTGGGTTGCAATACATCGAATTCCTTTTCCCAAAACCGTATTAAAGAAGTGTTAACAGCAAACATTTCAGCGACTTCGCCGATGGTGTAGTACAATTTATTGGGGTCTAACTCTTTGTTAATATCCATGTTAGAATGCGTGTAAAAAAAATGTTAGGAGAAAAAATTAAGTTGCAAATTTGCTGAATTAACCGTTATGAACAACGTACTGTGGACAAATTTAAATATTTGTTTATTCCATTGTTGAGTTTTGGCTGGGGTGATTGGTTTGCAGATGCATCTGAATCTTCCAATAGCAACAGTCCAGATTCTGCAAGTGTGATGGAATATGTAATAGAAGAAGAGATCGATCGGGACAACTTGTGGCTTCTTGACACGAGTGCACATTTTCAGTTTTTGTGGGACACCGAAAACTGCCATGTAGACTCTATTGATTTATCGAAAATCGATACAACAATTTGGTTGTGTGTGGTAAATGATTACCAACGCGATTACGCCATTCCTACGCCAGGCGAGGTGCGGTCACCTTTTGCCTTTCGTCGCAATCGATTCCATTACGGGGTTGATTTACCCTTGCGTACTGGCGATACCGTTTACGCCGCTTTTGACGGCAAGGTGCGTTATGCCCAACGCAATTTTGGCGGATACGGCAATATGGTTGTTATTCGTCATCACAACGAATTGGAAACGTACTACGCTCATTTTTCACAAATTTTGGTGGCACCCAATCAAATGGTGAAAGCGGGAGAGCCAATTGGTTTGGGAGGTAGCACAGGTCGCAGCACGGGTCCACATTTACACTTTGAAGTGCGGTACTTGGGCAATGCCATCGATCCTGAATTGGTTTTTGACTTCTCTAATGAAACGTTGAAAGATGAGAACCTTCTCATTTCCCCCGAGCTTTTTGAGCACAAAAAGAAGATGCGTGAGGCGAAGTATTATAAGGTTCGTTCTGGAGATACGCTTTACAGCATTGCCAAAAGGCACGGTACCACGGTAAACAAACTTTGTCAAATAAACGGTATTCGCAGCAATAGCGTTATTCGAGCAGGACAGACACTACGCGTAAATTAAATTACCGTTGCTGTTTTTGTTGCTGTTTTTGGTAGTATTGTAATGCGCGAATAGCTGCGTCTTCACCAAGTTCTCTGGGGCTATTTCTGAGCTCTTGCTCGCGATGTCCCGCCATGTTAAACAGTACATCAACAGCTTTCACTGCCATAAAGTCGCCTACCTGTGTAGGGATTTTTTCTCGGGCAAATAAATTGTATGCATGAGCAGCAATGGGGAAATAGGTTGGGATATCAGTGTCTTGGAGTTGTTCTTCCAATAAACTGCTATACCGACGCTGCACAACAGGCACGCTATTGTTTCGCAACACTTGCACCGCGGTATTCTGTCCGCCCATCAAAATGGCAGCGCCGTCTCTAAACGAAGTTTCAGCAATGGATTCGCGCATCACTTCGCGCAATTCACTCATGGCTACCCCAGAATACGTGGCTAGCTGTTGAGAAATGTTGTCAATCTGATTTCCATAGCCAGCCAATCGCAATGTTTGCAACACAGGACGCAGTTCCTCGGGGAGCAGCATCTCAGGGTTTTCAGACTGTAAGCGCTCAATTGTGGTAATGGTTTGAAAAACAGAAGAACTCATGAGTTGACGCACTGCAAGGTCTACATCCGCAGCACTGGGCTTGCCAGATAGCATGCGCATTGATTGACAAGAAGAGAAGGAAAGAATCAGGGTAAAGATGAGAAAACGCTTCATTGTTGCAGGTGTTTTTTTAGATAATACATTCGGTGCTTGTGATAGCTAAGATGTTTGCTTAACGGCTGATTTACAGAAATCTCCAAAAATGTTTCGAGGATAGCTAGCGTCAATGTGTCTTCCGTAATCACATCATCGTAGTTTATTTCTAGATAATTTTTTCCTAGTTGTTTTTCGTAAGATTGACCTTGAGTTACATATTGGTGCCAAAGGTCAAAGGCTTTTTCTTTGGTAAACGTGCCCAACCCTTCGACAGTAGCAGCGCCGCGTTTTACAAGGCTATTTGCCACGGCGTTGGCGTCACGGGTCAAGTGGATCACTTTGGCATTCGGAAAAACCGACAACCAAAAGGACAGTGTAAATGTATTGCGTGGGTCTTTCCAGCCCCAGCGTTTGTTTGGAATGGCCATTCGGCGCCATGCCGCGTTGGTTTTTAGTTTGTAATGCTCGGTAATCCAATCCTCGCAAGACAAATGGAGTTGGGCATTGGAAGTTGCAGAAACCAATTTGGGCTGTCGCCAATTGGCACCAACATCGGCCAGTAGCTGTTGGTTTGTACTGAGGAATGGCCAAGACTCGCCGTTGTGATCTCGAATAGCACCCATGTAAATTCCTGCGTCGTTCAGTACCCTGCTGAGTAAGCTTGTGCCAGATCGGTGCATACCAATGAGGATAACAGGAGGCGGAAAAGTGAAAAGGCGATTCATGCGTCTAAATTACAACAAAACCGAAAGCGATTTTTTGTTTGTTTCAAAAGGGTCTCCCATCCTGTCAATATCTTATTACAGCGCTGCCTTTCGAATGAAAAAATGGAAGTCGTCACGGGTCTCCAAATGAATCACATCCAGTACTTCACGTTCTAACTGCTCGCGTTGCGCATTTCTACAAACAATGAGCACATCTTTATCCGTTTCGCCGTATAGCAACCAATCGGTGTTTTTTTGAATGGGAGAATTTGGCTTTTCTTGGCGGGCATAAAACAATGGAATGGAAGATTCTGGACGCTGATAAAACACGTGGTATTGTTCGTTTGGGTTTTTCATTTCAGCTAGAAACTGCACATAATCTTGTTGCGCCATTTTCTCAAATTTCCCAACAAATAGCGCAAGTGTTGTAAATGAAATGACCGTTGTACCAAAAAAGAGCAGCTGAAAAGCCCTAA
>JAIULY010000189.1 GCA_022565875.1 Schleiferiaceae bacterium
GCTTGTGATGACAAGGGCCAGATGTACATGCACATCAAGGCCATGGAGATCATGACACAATTAGACGCCCTGCCTTGCAACGTCAAGTTTATGATAGAAGGCGAGGAAGAAGTCGGGTCGGCTAATTTGGGCACCTTTGTAAAAGACAACAAAGAAGAACTGGCTTGCGATGTGATATTGATTTCCGACACCGGTATGCTCGGCATGGAAACACCCAGTATTACAACAGGTCTACGGGGGTTGAGTTATGTGGAAGTGGAACTCACTGGCCCAAATCGCGACTTGCACAGTGGCTTGTATGGTGGAGCTGTGGCCAATCCCATTAATATCTTGTGTCAATTAATAGCCTCTTTGCATGACGAAAACAATCACATTACCATTCCTGGTTTTTATGATGGCGTGATTGAACTCACCAAAGAAGAGCGGGCAGAAATGGCTCGGGCGCCCTTCAGTTTAGAAAAGTACAAAGCGGCACTAGACATTGGCGATGTTTGGGGCGAAGCGGGCTACAGCACCATGGAGCGCAACAGCATCCGCCCAACGCTTGACGTCAACGGCATATGGGGCGGCTATACCGGAGAGGGCGCCAAAACCGTAATTGCCAGCAAGGCTTACGCAAAAATATCCATGCGCTTGGTTCCCGGGCAAGACCCAGACACTATCACCGAATTGTTTTGCAAGCACATGGAAGCAATCACTCCAAAAAGCTGCAAAGTGGTGTGCACCCCACATCACGGTGGCGACGCTTACGTTTCACCAATTGACCACCCGGGATACCAAGCTGCGGCAGCTGCAATGGAAGAAAGCTTTGGCAAGAAGCCAATACCCGTGCGCTCCGGAGGCAGTATCCCCATTGTTGCGCTCTTTGAAAATGTCCTTGGAGCAAAGAGTATTCTTTTAGGTTTCGGGTTAGACAGCGACGCCATACACTCACCCAACGAGCATTACGGGGTAAAAAACTACTTCAAAGGCATCGAAACGATTCCGTTGTTTTATAAGCATTTTATAAACGCACTTGGCAAATAAAAAAAGCCTAACATCACTTATTAACAAGTAATTACCTACTGAACGAAAGGCAGCATGTTCCAAGAACTACGCTGCCTTTTTTATTGATTCCTGCGGCGATGTAGTGCTTGGGGATTCATTTCTCGATCTCTTTTTTTGGAGCACGAAGTTTCTTGACGTTTGTCACAAAGTTTCACGAAGGGTGATGGTCGATAAGTTCAAGGAATGATGGGTCATGATTCTTTGAACGCGGTTTGGGAGTTGGGACGTTAGGGGGTTAGGCGCGGCGTGTGTTCCGGCGACTGTGTTTTGGTTATTCCGTTCGCGAGTAGTTTTGGTTGGATTGGGTTTCATTGCGGGTTTTGTCGCTAGCACATTAAAATCCAGCCCAAAATTTTGGAGATCGATTACTACCAAAAACATTTGCTACAATTCAAAGTTGAAAGGTTGGTAAGAACCCGAATGAACCTTTATCTTTGGGCAAAAATTACAGACATGGGAAAATTTGGAGATTTATTTGGCATGATGGGTAAAATGAAAGAAGCCCAACAAGAAATTGAAGCTCTGAAGTCGCGTTTGGAACACACAGGACTACAGGCAAAAAATGAAGCTGGTACTATTTGCGTGCGCGGCAATGCCAACAAAGTCATTCAAGACATCCAAATTGACCCCAGTTTAATGACTAGCACAGAGTCGTTACAACAAGCGTTGATTCCCGTGATAAACGACTTTATACAACGCGCTGACGATTGGCAACGCGCAGAAATTGCCGACAGCATCAAAGACAAAATGCCAAATATTCCTGGGTTAGAACAAATGCTTTCGCGCTAATGGGCAGCTTTTTAAACCCAAACCTTCAGCCGGAACAGTTTCGCAAGCAGGAGATATCCTTAGATGAGCTGGAGCGACAGATCCTATCCAGAAATATAACCGCACTCAGTCAAGCCATTACGCTAATTGAGAGTGCACGCAAGGAAGACAGGGAAAAAGCAGCCACCTTTGTTTCACGCATTTTACCACATACAGGAAACTCTATTCGCATAGGCATCAGCGGTATTCCAGGGGTTGGCAAAAGCACTTTTATTGAGGCCTTTGGAATGTTCCTTATCGAGAAGTTGGGCAGAAAGGTAGCCATTCTAGCTGTTGACCCCAGTAGTCAGCGAACAGGTGGTTCCATTTTGGGCGATAAGACCCGCATGGAGCGATTGGCTCAGTTGGACGAAGCGTATATTCGCCCGAGTCCATCCGCGGGCTCGTTAGGTGGTGTGGCCAACAAAACCCGTCAATCTATATTGTTGTGTGAAGCTGCTGGTTTTGACACCATTTTGGTAGAAACCGTTGGGGTTGGCCAAAGTGAAACCGCTGTAAAGTCGATGACCGATGCTTTTTTGCTCTTGTTGTTGCCCGGTGCTGGCGACGAATTGCAGGGCATCAAACGCGGCATAATGGAAATGGCAGATATAATAGCCATCAACAAAGCTGACGGTGATAACCTTAGAGCGGCAAAAACGGCGGCAGGTGAAGTAAAACGGGCGCTGCATCTCTATCCGACCCAAGAAAGTGGTTGGCATGTGCCTGTAGAAACGTGTTCTGCCCTGAGCCAAATAGGCATTGATACCCTTTGGGAGCGATTGTCATCGTTTGAAAACCACATGAAAATAAAAGGGTATTTTGAAAACAACCGAAGCTTACAATTTCGGCTTTGGTTTGAAGAAGAATTGCGCGAGGGAATTTTGCGCTCCACAATGGAACGCGCTGATTTTCAAAAAGAATACCAAAACGAAAAACAACTCATTGCCGCACAACAAAAAAATCCTGTGGAAGCCGTCCTGGCTTTGTTAAAATCATTGTAAGCACTCGTATACTCGACAGAAGCCCTTTTTTTAAAGTACTCTAAATCTTTATCAACGCAACTAAAAGAGCTTTTTTATTACTTCTTTTTTTTACAGAAATTAGCCTCTCGCGCTTTAGAAAGGAGACATTATTTGTAAGCAGCTGCTTTTATTAAGATATCTCCGCCTTTAAAAAGAAGTTGTTCCTTGTGAGAAAAAAAACAAGCCGTAAAAGATTAATATTTTCAACCTCTTTGTTCTCTGTGGCCAAACACCCTTGCAATCTTGTATTTTTGGGTGAACGATTAAAAAACTCACACATGAAAAGAATTTTATCACAACTAAAACCATTGCGGCTCTTTTTTATTGTAGCGCTATTTGCGACAGGCGACCTTTATGGGCAATCGCAACCCATGGTTGTTGTTGACTTAGGAGGGCCAATAGGCAACAGCATTCCTTTTAACAGCGCTACCTCCAACAGAAGGGCATGGGTGTATACCAATGCGCAACTTACAGCACTTCCCCCAGGCTTAATCACACGCATTTACGTTCAGGCTACTTCGGCAAGCACCTTCAATTTCAGTTCTATCGAAATGAACATGTCGTTAACGACATTATCAAGCTTCACGTCTGGGCCTTGGCCAACGGGGACTACCAATGTTATTACAAGTGGTCCCATTTCTTTAACCAGCTTTCCAAACACCAATGGCTCTGGAAACTGGGTGGCATTTGACTTGCAAACGCCATTTTTATATGACGGCGTAAGCAATCTCATCGTTGATGTGCAACAAACCGGACAATCGCCCGGGTTCACTATAAACCAATCCAATGTAAGTGCAGCGTCTTTATTTGGTAGCGCTACTGCTGCTAGTGTTAATACACAAGATCGATTAGCAGCTATGGGTTTTGATTGGATGCCAGCTGGACCATGTATTTCACCGCCTTTTGTAGGAAACACAATGGCTTCACCTAGTGTGTTGTGTATTGGCAACAACACTAATCTATCTGTGGATACGCTGACTTTCGGTTTAGGACAAACTTTTCAATGGCAATCTTCATCAGATAATAGTACGTGGACGAATATTTTAAACGACACTTTAATGTCTACATCCGTAAGCGTATTAGACACTACTTGGTATCGGGTGGGTGTAACCTGCGGCGGAGTAACAACTTTTTCAAATCCTGTTCGTGTAGATGCCTTAGGGACAGCCTTACCAGGTGGAACGTATACCATCAATAGTGCACTGCCCACTGGAGGAACCAATTTCCAAAGCTTTGGAGATTTCACAAGTGCTATAAACTGTGGTGGCGTTAGTGGCCCCGTTATCCTTAACGTCTCCCCCAATTCAGGGCCCTACAACGAACAAGTACTATTTGATAACGTCCCCTCCTCAGCCGTCAACACAATCACTATTAACGGAAATGGGAATCGGGTGATATTTTCGCCGTCAGCGGCTAATCGTGGTGTCTTTACCCTAGCAGGCACAAGCTATGTTACTGTAGACAACCTCGAAGTAGAAGCAACTGGCACGGCTGCAGGTTACGGTTTTCACCTAAGTAATGGCAGCAGCAACAACACCATTTCCAATTGCAATATTTTTGTCCCAGACAACGTCACCTCTACCAACTTCGCTGGTATTGTGTTGGGAAGTGGTACAACAGCCATTGCAGCTGCTGCAAATTTCCCCGAATTCAATACAATTACCAACAACACCATAAAAGGTGGGTATTATGCCATTACTATAATTGGAAACAACAACACCAGCCGAGCTATGGGCAATAGTGTTATTGGAAATACCGCCGAGGACTTTTATCTCTATGGTTTGTACTCCCGAGCTCAAGAAGATTTTGTTTACAACAGAAATAACTTTAGTCGCCCATCACGTACGCAGTTGAGTACTTTTTACGGTATGTATTTTATAAACGAGCACCACGGCGGCACCATTGCCAACAACGCTATTCACAGCTCGTTTAATGCCAACCCTAGCAGCACTAGCGTTAGTTACTTGTTTTATCCCACAGGTGCCTCAGCTACAGCAGCAAAACCTGTAAATGCGTATAACAACATTTTCTACAACCTCAACGGTGCCGGCAGCCTTTACGGATATTACAATTCCTCTTCAAGCCATTGGCGTTTCTATCACAACTCTATGATTGTGGATGAGACCAATGCTACAGCTGGACTAACGTATATGACGTACCTTTTGGGAACCAGCGACCTTGAGGTAACCAACAACATCTTCTCGATGCGTAGAACGGGTACTTCTGCAAAGTACATCCACTACGTTACAGGCTCTGGAAACCGCACGATTGATTACAACGGTTATTTTGTGGATTACACACAAACTGGCAACAACAACTTTGGATTTATTGGCTCAGGTCAAAACAACTTCTCCGATTGGATTGCCAATAACAACAACAACTGGGACCTCAATTCGGTGTTTGACAATCCTGACTTCTTGAGCCCTGTTACCGGAGCGCTGATTCCCGCAAGCGGCGCCATGAACGACATCGGGCAGAACTTATTGACCATCGTTCCCACCGACTTTTTGGACTCTGCGAGAACCACCACACCCGACCCCGGTGCATTTGAGTTTGATCCACCACCCTGTCCTCGTCCGTCGGCTAATGTGGCTGGCAGAACAGATACTAGTGCACTAGTTACTTGGACCAGCGGTATCGCAGGGGGTACGTATGAAATAGAGTGGGGCCCCACAGGGTTTAC
>JAIULY010000190.1 GCA_022565875.1 Schleiferiaceae bacterium
CCAAGGAAAAGGCACTCACAGCGCGCAATTCAACACAGGTTACAAGTACTTTATTCACAACGCTAGTCAAGCCTTTACACCACCAGTTACCACCTTGCGGGGTGCTGACGGTTCCAACATTAGAACCCTAGAAGACAATGCAAAACTTGGCGAACGGTTAAGTCAATTTGATATCAGTGAAAAAGAGTTTATGACCGTTAAAGGAGCAAATGGCGAAGAACTCAATGCTTGGATGATAAAACCTACTAATTTCAATCCGGCACGCGAGTACCCCGTATTGCTGTTTGTATACGGCGGGCCAGGGTCGCAAACTGTAAAGGATAGCTATGATAGTTTCAATGACTATTGGTACCAGCACTTGGCCAGTAAAGGCTATATTGTGGTGAGTGTTGACAACCGTGGAACGGGTGCTCGAGGCGCGAAATTCAAGAAAGTAACCTATCAACAACTGGGCAAGCACGAAAGCGATGATCAGATAGCAGCAGCTAAAGCATTGGGGAAACTGCCCTATGTGGACGCCAATCGCATAGGCATTTGGGGCTGGAGCTACGGCGGGTACATGTCGTCTCTGTGTTTGGCCAAGGGCAATGATGTGTTTAAAATGGCCATTGCTGTTGCTCCTGTAACCAACTGGCGTTTTTACGACAGCATTTACACCGAGCGCTACATGCGCACACCACAAGAAAATGCATCTGGCTACGACGACAACTCTCCGATAAACCATGTGTCCAAAATAAAAGGCAAATTGTTGTTGGTACACGGCACCGCTGATGACAATGTACACGTACAAAACAGCATGGCGATGACCCAAGCCCTAATTCAGGCAAATGTCCAATTTGACCAGTTCATGTATCCAGATAAAAATCACGGTATTTATGGTGGCAATACACGCTACCACCTGTACACGAAAATGACACAGTTTGTATTAGAGAACTTGTAAAAACACCACCCGCGACAGCAGTAAAGTCGCGGGTTTTTTCTTTGAGGTGGTTGCAAATAATTTTCTACTTTCGGCCATTACTTTAAAAACAAAAAACAAACATTTAAAAAAACAGCATGAGTACTGCTAAACTAGAACACCCGAAAGGGCTTTACACATTGTTTTTCACAGAGATGTGGGAGCGATTCAGTTACTATGGGATGCGTGCCTTATTGGTATTGTATCTCACCAGCACCGTTATGGATGGTGGGTTTGGTTTTGAACGCGACAACGCCTTAGAAATTTATGCCTTATTTACCGGTTTGGTGTATTTGACACCCATCCTAGGTGGATTTTTGGCGGATAAAGTGTTGGGACAGCGAAAGGCCATATATATCGGTGCGCTGTTGATGGCTTTGGGACAAGCTGGACTAGCCCTTTCTGTTGCAGGAGGTGAAGATTTGGTGGCTCGTGAGTTTTTTCTAAACAATGGATTGGGGTTGCTCATCTTGGGCAATGGCTTTTTCAAACCCAATATTTCTACCATAGTAGGCGCGTTGTACGAAGAAAACGACCCTAGAAAAGATTCTGGATTCACCATATTTTACATGGGCATCAACCTTGGGGCTTTCTTTGCGCCCCTCGTGTGTGGCACATTGGGTGAAGTTGTTGGTTGGGAATATGGCTTTGGTGCTGCTGCAATCGGTATGCTTATCGGCACTGTTTGGTTCTTCTTTAGAGCAGAAACATTAGATGGCGCAGGATTTCCGCCTTCACAAACCGGCGACGACAAGCGACTAGGTAGTAAAGACTACACTCACGTTTTGTTGTACACGTTGGGGTCGGTAGTTTTGACTTACGGATTTATTGAGTTTTGGGCCTTTTTAGGCGAAGCGTTGCAAGGTAAATTTGTGACCACACTTATTGTATTAGGTGCCTCAGGTATTTTGTATACGATTTTTAAAAACACAGCAGGCAGCGACCAATGGAGTCGTGTAGGTGTGATTTTCATTTTGGCATTTTTCAATATCTTCTTTTGGGCAGGTTTTGAACAAGCGGGCGGTACCTTCAACCTTTTTGCTGCAGAAAACACAGATCGTGTTCTTTTTGGTTGGGAGATTCCCGCTGCGTATTTTCAGTCTATTAATGCCATTGCAATTTTTGCCTTTGCCCCATTGTTTTCGATGCTTTGGATCAAATTAGAAACCTTCAATAAAAACCCGAACACACCGGTAAAATTTGGTTTGGGCCTTGTATTGTTAGGCTTGGGTTTTGTGGTAATGAGCATGGCCAGCGCAGCAAGCTCGGACGGAACTTTGGTGAATCCGCTTTGGTTGGTAGCTGTTTATATGTTACACACCTTTGGTGAGCTATGTATCTCCCCCATTGGTTTATCGATGATAACGAAACTCGCACCACAAAAAATTGTGTCGGTAATGATGGGCCTTTGGTTTGCCTCGATTGCGTTGGCCAACTACATGGCAGGAATAATGGAACGCATTCTTCGCGATTACTTACCGAATATGCCTTTGTTTGTCTTCCTTACCATTACCTCTGTTGCAGCTGGTTTAGTGGTTATTGCACTTTCGCCTTGGCTAAAGAAGATGATGCGAGGTATAAAATAATTTTTTCTTTTTTTTTTGAAAAGTCGGGTAATTTTGCCCGACTTTTTTGTTGGTAGACATGCGTAAATAAGCCTTCCGTGAGGGATTGTAGCGGATACCCCGCAAGCGGCAGCTCGATGAGCGGCCCGACGCAGCGCAGCGGAGGAGGATGTCGCACACGGGCTGCCGCTGAGGAGTAGCAGCGGAAAGCCCGACCCTGCTGTTACTGTTGAAATACAGGAATGTTATTGGGAATAACGGTTTTATAGGTTTGCGGCAAACAACCTTGTTGAAAAAACAGCAGGGGCACGGCCAAAAAACGAATGGACGAATTATCTTTGTGCGATGATAAAGATTGCAGGTGTTACCAAGCGCTATGGTGCTTTGGAGGTGTTGAAAGGCATTGACCTAACCGTTTCGCGCGGTGAGGTAGTATCTATTGTGGGCGAATCGGGGGCGGGTAAATCGACCTTGTTGCAGATAATGGGCACCTTGGACCAGGCAGATACCGGGAAGGTTTGGATTGCCGACACAGACATTAGCACCTTGAACGACAAGCCTTTGTCAACTTTTCGAAATGAGAAAATTGGTTTTATTTTTCAGTTTCACCACCTGTTGCCCGAGTTTAACGCCTTAGAAAATGTTTGTTTACCGGCATTCATTCGGGGCGACAGTCAAAAAGATGCGGAGCGCCGAGGGTTGGAATTGCTCACGTTTTTGGGGTTGAAAGCGCGGGCAACTCATCAACCCAACGAGTTGAGTGGCGGTGAGCAACAACGCGTGGCTTTTGCGCGTGCCCTTGTCAACCAACCGGCCATAGTGTTTGCCGACGAACCCACTGGAAATCTGGACTCAAAAAACGCTGACGATTTGCACCAACTAGTTTTTCGATTGCGGGAGGAGTTTGGGCAAACGTTTGTTATTGTGACACATAACCGTGAATTTGCACAAATGGCCGACCGTGTGGTGACCATGCGGGACGGACGAATCCTTTAGCTTTTAAAGGCGTGGGCCTTTCGGGGAAATAAATGGTGTAGTCGCCGCATTATTTATCATTTGTAAAAAATGTTTCCAAAAACGTTGGCGACCTTTGCCGCAAGTTTTACAACTGTTTTTGCAGCTTTTAAAAAAATACACGACACCCTGAAAAATTAGCAATGCCCCAAGATACCGTGACACTCGGATTGAGAGAAAATTGGAAACAGTTTACTCTATTAGTAATTGTAAATGCCTTTGTTGGCGGGATGATTGGCATGGAGCGCACCATCATTCCACAATTTGCTGAGCTCGAATTTGGAGTGGCTTCTAAAACGGCTATTCTCTCTTTTATAACGGCTTTTGGCATTACCAAAGCCATAGCTAACTACTACACTGGCCGACTTGCCAACAAGTTTGGGCGCAAAAATTTACTGCTTTTTGGTTGGTTATTAGCCATTCCCATTCCATTTATGCTCATTTATGCCCCTAGTTGGAGTTTTGTGATTTTTGCAAATGTATTGCTAGGGGTCAGTCAGGGATTGACGTGGAGCAGTACAGTGGTGATGAAAATAGACCTAGTAGGCGAGAAAGATCGTGGGTTGGCTATGGGTCTCAATGAGTTTGCCGGTTACTTTGCCGTGGGATTGGTGGCGTTCTTTACGGGCATGGTGGCCAATCGCTATGGCATCACCCCCTACCCTTTTTTTATCGGCATTGTCATTTCAATAGTTGGATTTGTGCTAACTGCACTTTGGGTAAAAGACACACGTGTATTTGTAGCCAAAGAAAGTGCCACTACTACTACTGCTGCGTTAGATAATATTTTCATGGAAACCACTTTCAAAAACAAAACCTTGAGTGCCGTTACCCAAGCGGGATTGGTCAACAACCTAAATGACGGGATGATTTGGGGCTTGTTGCCGATTTTTTTGTTCGCGTTACACTTTGACGCGGCCAATATAGGAATCATCACCGCCATCTACCCTACTGTTTGGGGAATCGGGCAATTGTTCACTGGTAAGATGGCCGATAGCTATTCCAAAAAAGCCATGCTTTTTTGGGGCATGTTGTTGCAAGGCGTTGCGATTTTGTGCTTACCATTGAGCAGTGACTTTTATGTATTAGCCTCAATTTCTGGGTTATTGGGCTTAGGGACGGCCTTAGTTTACCCGACATTTTTGACTACTATAGCTGCGTCAACCGCCCCTAAACAACGCGCAGAAAGCATTGGCACATTTCGATTATGGCGTGATTTAGGCTATGCTTTTGGTGCCGTGATTTCTGGGATTACCGCAGATGCCTTTGGTGTTTCGTATGCGATATATTTGATTGGACTCGTCACAATCGTTTCGGCTATGGTGATAAAGTACAGAATGCCGGAGCAGGTATAATCAGACCAAAATAATCCCTATGAAATGACATGTTACTAGCGGCGCAACACCCACAAGAAACGCAACCCCGAAGGAATTGATTTTTTCAAAATCTATTTCCCAAGCTGTGCGCCCCCTTCAGGGTCGAGTGGCTTTTTTTGGTTCGTGTTGCTATAAACATGTGACCCCTTCAGGGTCTGGTGACTGGGTGGCTTCGTCAATACGATGAGATTGCAGGCAGATGGAAATTTCGTGGGCAAATTTATGCGACCCCATCAGGGTCGAGTGACTCTTTCTAGTTCGTCTTGCTATAAACATGTGACCCCTTCAGGGTCTGGTGAGCGGGTGGCTTCGTCAATACGATCAGATTGCTGGCAGATAGAAATTTCGTGGCCAAAGTTATGCGACCCCTTCAGGGTCGAGTGGCTCTTTCTGGTTCGTGTTGCTATAAACATGTGACCCCTTCAGGGTCTCGTGAGCGGGTGGCTTCGTCAATACGATCAGATTGCTGGCAGATGGAAATTTCGTGGCCAAACTTATGCGACCCCATCAGGGTCGAGTGACTCTTTCTGGTTCGTGTTGCTATAAACATGTGACCCCTTCAGGGTCTGGTGAGCGGGTGGCTTCGTCAATACGATCAGATTGCTGGCAGATA
>JAIULY010000191.1 GCA_022565875.1 Schleiferiaceae bacterium
AATGGCGTGTTCCTTTCCAATACTCCCGTAGCAAATGGACATTATGCGCTGATAAATGGACAAGCCTATTCCTATGCTCAGTTGCAGAGCAGCACCTTTGCTTTTGACGGCAACAATGCGCTTGCAAATCCCGATTTTGTAGACGTTGCTACTGCTGATTTTACACCAACGAGTGCTGCGCATTCCCAAATAGGAACAGATATGCTTGTACGTGTAGCAGAAGACTTTTTTGGGGTAGCACGCACTGCCACGCCTGATCCGGGAGCCATTGAGTTTGTGCCGCTGCGCTGTCAGGGTATTGTCAATTTTGATATTGATTCTAGCGATGTAGATGCAGTTCACTTGAGCTGGAGTAGTTCGGAGTCATCTTTTGAATTTTGGTATGGCTTACAAGGTACTACGCCTGGAGACCCAAATGGAGCAACCACTCTGTTGATGCAAAAAGATTTTAGCTTGCTAAATCTGCCTTTGAATGTGTGTCTCGATTTGTATGTGAGAGAGCTATGTGACAGCACTTCTTCTTCTTGGGCTGGGCCATTGCTGTTTTGTACGCCCGCCAACATTGATGTGGCCCTTAGCCAATTAGTCACACCAGCAGATGAAGCTTGTGGGCAGTCCAATCAACTAATCAGCGCGTGGGTGGTCAATCTTGGTATTCAACCCGTCAATGAGATTCCCCTAACATTGGATGTTACCGGGAATGTTACACAGTCAATCAATTATACTTGGTTTGGAAATTTACCTGCCGGAGACTCTGTGCAAGTCACTTTTGGAACCGTAAACACGCAGCGTGGTGGGGTGTTGAACTTCAAGCTTTGGAGTACGGTAGCAAATGATGGCAATGCAAACAACGATACAATATCAACTGCGCTGTTGCTGTTTCCAGACAGTATTGAAGTTACACAGCGCCATTGGTGTGATTCAGGCGATCCTGCTTTTTTTGATGCACCACCCATCCCAGGAGTTGAATACGCTTGGTACGAGAGTATAAGTCAGGTTACCCCATCTTTCGTTGGCAATAGTTTTGCAGCAGGCAATCAACAGCCTGGTTTTACGGTTTATGTTGATTACAACAACTCCAATTGCTTAAACAACAGACAACCTATTACTTTGATGGCCACTGGAGCTCCGCAATCTGATTTTACGCATGCTGAAAATCAATTGGCCGTAACCTTTTATTTTCAAGGTGCTAATGCAGATAGTTTATTCTGGACCTTTGGAAATGGGCTAGGCACTGGCCTGGGAGATTCGGTAACTTTTGTTTTCCCATATGCATGGACATTTCCTGTTTGTGTGTATGCTTTCAATCGCTGTGGTGTAGACACCCTTTGCAAATCAGTAGCGGTAACAGGAGCCGTGAGCACGGAGTTTTTTGAGCAAAATTCATTTCGCTGGGAATTGTTTCCCAATCCAACTAAAGACATCGTTACATTGCAATTTGATGGTCTATTGTACAATGAGTTTTTTGTGCAATTGACAAATGCCGCAGGTCAGCAAGTTTTAGAAATACACAATACCTGTAATGGAGTTTGCAACACGCAATTTGATGTTTCAGGTTTGAGTGCAGGAGTGTATTTTATTGCTGTAGCTGTCAAGGATGCTGTTTGGCGGCATCGACTAATTATTGCAAAATAAAGTAACCCGTGCTGTTTATCAATGGGGATTGGAAACAACACGGGCTCACAACAACAACAATTATGAGACTTTAAAATTCTCTTTCAAAACAACAGTACATTACTTGCTTTACAAAAGATTTGACATGATATTTTTATTGAAGGCGGGAAATCAGAAAAAAAATGAAGTAAAATAAGGGTGGGGGATTATGATTAACTTTTTATTCAGCTGTAAAACAACGGTTTATATTGGCTTAGGCCTTGTCTGGGGACGCTTTTCTTTTTTGTTCGTATCCAATGGTTTTTGTAACTACAAGTGTGTATTTGTGACAATTTTTTTCAACTTGTCTATATCTCACGCTACATATGCAACACAAAAAGAGTCTGTCGCGGAGGATTTGGAGTTTCAAAATGGACGCATTATAGGTGCTGAACTATCACTACAAAAATGGGAATGGAAGGCCGACAAGGTTATCTCTTTAACAAAAGATTATTGGATCACAGAGGAAGGGGTTGTCAGTCGTTTCGATACCATAATGCTATTGTCGCTGCAAAATCTTCAGGCGGGGTTTCAGTTTGGTGACACCCTTTATTTAGTGGAAGAAGGAATTCTAATTTTTGATGGGAGAGAGTCGAAACGATTAACGCAATCTGGACAACTCCAGATAGGTCATGTTAAACTTCTGAATGTGCTTTCCATGCACCTTGTTGCTACGGGCTTTCTCATTCACGCTAGTAATGGTGTGTTTTTCGTTGATAAAACGTTTAGTTACGGAAAGAAGGTGTCACAAAACTTTAGTGATCATATCATAAACACTAGAGGTTCAGGTATTCGGTTTGTTCTTTTTTTTAAGAATGAAGTTTGGGAGTATTATCACGAGTTAAAAAATTTTAAACGCCTTCATGAAGCGTCAGATGTTGTTCGCGATGTTGCTCTTATTGATGAAAAGACAGTTATGCTTTTCGGTAAACAAGTACATATTAGCACCAAAATGCAAACTGCGGTGACTTACGCTTTACCCGCTCTTGCGAAGGAGCCGCAGCGAATTTTGGCAACTAATTCAGGGCTTTGGCTAATTGACAAAAACAATCAAGTTCTTTACCTTGACTGGGAAACTGAAAAGTGGTCGATTGCATCTATTAACTTGCTCATAACAGACCAGATTATGGGTGTTTCTGAAAATCAATTCCACTATTTCAGTGAAGTGGGGCACGTAGCTCTTTCACTAGATTCGGTAATGTTACAGCCGGTGTTAGTGGCTGAAAAAATGGCCCCTACACTATATGTGATTTTTGGTTTTTGTGTTTTAGTTTCGTTGGGCTTTTACAAAAAGAGAAAGACTTTACTTCCTCAGCTTGCCGAGTTCAGAGAGAAGCTGAGGCCAGCTAAAGTGTTTAATGATTTGGAAAGAGACTACATAGAGGAGAAAACAAAGGAAATCAAGGCTCTCCCTGCGGAAGTGCCTACTTTCGAAAAGACGATAGCCACAGAAAAGGCCGTTATTCAGTTTATTGAGGAACAACTAAGCACTGTAAATGTACACATAATTATGGAGCATTTCAACCTTTCTTCTAGGCGTTTGTATCAATTGCTCGGCAACCGGACCCCGGGTAAGGAAATTCACAAAATGCGCAAGGAAAAAGCCAAAAGTCTTAAAGCAGAAGGCAAATCGCTCAAGGAGATTGCTGTAGCGACTGGATTTTCAGAAAGCTATCTTAAAAAAGTCTTTTCCAAAAAAACAAAAGCTGGATCTTAATCGGGTCATACGAATCTATGGCGTCTCGGTAATTTCAGAAAGTTTAGTTTCAAATAACTCTACGTTATTGATTTCGAGTTTTTTAGCAATCCTGTACTTTTTGGTTATAGCACTTTGATGCTCAATGTTCAAAATGCTTGCTATTTCCTTTAGGCTAAATTTTAAACTGTATAAAATGCAAAAGTCAATGTCACTCACGCTAAGAATGGGGTATTTATCATGTAAGCGTCTTTCGAAATCAGGGTATAATGTTTTAAAAGATACAGTAATTCCTTTCCAAAATTGTTGTCGCCCCAAAAGAGTTTCCAATTCCTTTTTCCATTGTACACGCTTCCCTTCATCACTACTTAGTAAGAGGTTGTTTATGGAGGTGTGAATGTCCCGTTTTTCTGTAACACTCGTTAGCAACTGTCTTTTTTGTTCTGCCAAGAGTTTTTCTTTTAACTGATCAGCCTTTTCTTTTTGTGCTAATTTTTGTCTTAAAATTATTGCCTCCTGGTCTTTTGTGATCGCAATAGCATCTTGCAATTTCTTGCGGTTCATTGCTCTCAAAACAAGGAAGATAACGATTAGCACTAACAATACAATGATACTATAGCTATATTTTGTGATCTTGTTTTTGTTTATAATTTGCTGCTCAAGACCTCGGTTTTCTAGTTCCTGTATTATGGATTGGTATCGAGCCTGCACCTCATAAACGGCGTCCAACTCCGTGAGTTCACTCATGGTTTCTTTGGCCTGTAATGCGTTTTTGAAGTAAAACAGAGCCTTTTCAAAAACCTTTTGCTCATACCACAGCTTACCCATAATGGAGTAGTACAAGTATTGGTCATTGATAGGAAAGGTTGTTAAGTCGCTAAAAAGAGTATTTATTTCGTATTCAATGTCCTTGAAAACGAATAACTGCTCTTGTTTGGTTAACATTTCTAAATATCTCGAAGTAATACCTAAGAGTGTTTTAGCTCTTGCGGTGAGACTATTAGTAAAAGCCGACTCAAATAACCTTTTGGCATACAGGGAATCTCCCTGCTTCATGTAAACTGTTGCCAATTGTGTCTCAGCAAGACTCTTCCACTCTGGGTTATCAAAGGCTTGAAATCCTTCAAGAGCATTACGCCCATAAAGCGCAGCTTTTTCTAACTCCTCGTTGAGTAAGCATACTTCTACCATGCTCAGCATAGAGAGAAAATAAGCATCGCTTTTCTCATATTTTTTAAATACCGGAAGAACACTTTCAAACATTTTTTTTGCAAAATGCTGATTTTTAGTCCGTAAATACAGGTTGGCTAACTTCTGCCTTTGATATGCGAGATTTAATTCATCCTCAGGAAAGTGCAACTCTAAAAGTTCAATTCCTTCAATCACATAATCAATGGCCTCATTATATCTGTATTGATTGCTAAGTATGCTAGCTACCTCGCCGTATAATTTAACCACTAAAATGGGATCAGCAGGTTGTAGTGCCAATGCTAAATCTATCACCCTGTACATCAAATTAAGGGCATCTTGATCATCGCCAAGTAATTTTTTCGTAATAGCACTGTTCTTTAGAATGTGAAGGTGTTTGGTGTGTGTTTCCGGCAACAGCTTAAGTGCTTGTTTGTAGGCCTCCAGGGCATCTTCATACTGGTTGTTTACACTGTAATAGACACCGATTATGTTCCAGCTCAGTGCGTGTACACTGTCTGGGGCTGTTTTCGTGGTTTCAAAAACCTTCCAAATTAGTGTTTTGGCTTCTGCTGGTTTGGAAAAAATTGCGTTGAAGGCTTCTTCCTGTACTGGATTATAGCCAAATTGATAGGCTTTTACTAATGATGAGGTACATTGCCAGATGCAAATGACAATCAAATACCTACAAACGATTTTTCCCCACTTCTTTTGTGTGTTCACTGTGCTTTTATTCAGTAATGAACTTCTTTATTTTCCCGGGTCAAATATAGGTATGGTACCTTGCGCAGACAATTGTATTTAATTAAGAAATGAATTGTAATAATTGATAGTGCTTTAATTCTATGTTAGTGGTTCTTTTAGAAAATGCCCACGCAATAAAAAGACTTGTTTAGAAAACCCTAGCCTGTGTTTATTATCAACTTTCCTTTCTGACTTTAATTAGAAATA
>JAIULY010000192.1 GCA_022565875.1 Schleiferiaceae bacterium
TAATGAAACACAATCCTACCAAAACGGGTCACAGTGGAATGAATATCACAACGTCGTCCATGAACGCCGTACCTAACTCCCAAACCTCCCAACTCCCAAACCGTATGGAAATATGCTAGGAATGAATAACGATACGTTTCCCGACCCCTCCGAGCCACTCCGTGCCCAACTCCGTCGACCACCGTGTTCAAACAAAAATACAGAATCTCGAAATGAAAAACTAGAATAGAACCTCGCCCTCCGTGCCACTCCGTGCCCAACTCCGTGGACCTCTGTGTTCCAAAAAAAATTGAGAATTGAGAATTGAAAATAGAGAATCGAACATCGCCCTCAGTGGAACTCCGTGCCCAACTCCGTGACCTCTGTGTTCCGAAAAAAATTGAGAATTGAGAATTGAGAATTGAAAATTGAGAATTTTGTTTGTCAATGGTTTCACAAAAAGCCCGTAAAAGTCATCGAGTATCGAACACACCATTAACCATTAACCATTAGCCGTTAGCCATTAGCCATTCACCATTCACCATTTACCATTCTCCATTATCCATTCACCATTAACCATTATCTTTGCCCCATGCAAAAAAACATTCCTTCCGTTGCGTTTCACACATTGGGTTGCAAGCTCAATTTTGCAGAAACATCCACACTAGCCCGTAACTTAAATGAACACGGGTATCAAAAAGTGGCTTTTAGCGAACCGGCTGATGTATATGTGATTAACACCTGCTCGGTAACGCAAAACGCGGACAAAGAATGCAAGACCATTGTAAAACAAGCTCTGAAAGTCAATCCCGACGGGTTTGTGGTGGTGGTGGGCTGTTATGCGCAATTGCAACCCGAGCAAATCGCAGCAATGGAAGGCGTTGATCTTGTCCTTGGTGCGACTGAAAAGTTTAACATCGCACAATACCTCAATGACCTGACTAAAAATGAGTCGGGTAAAGTGCATAGTTGTGAAATTGAAGATGCGGATTTCTTTGTGGGTTCGTATTCTATCGGCGATCGTACCCGTGCTTTTTTGAAAGTGCAAGACGGTTGCGATTACAAATGTACCTATTGCACCATTCCCTTGGCACGCGGTATTTCTCGCAGTGATAAATTGGAGAATGTATTGCAAAACGCCAACGAAATTGCCGCCAAAGGCATCAAGGAAATCGTGTTGACTGGAGTCAACATTGGCGATTATGGCAAAGGAGAGTTTGGCAACAAGCGACACGAGCATACGTTCTTAGACTTGGTGAAGGCCTTAGATGCTGTTGCCCATATCGAACGCATACGAATCTCATCTATAGAGCCCAATTTATTGAAAGATGAAACCATTGTTTTTGTGGCCAATAGTAGACGCTTTGTGCCACATTTTCACATACCCCTACAGTCGGGCTCTGACGCCATTCTCAAAAAGATGAAGCGCCGCTATTTAACCAACCTGTACAGCGAGCGCGTAGCCAAAATTCGTGAGGTGATGCCTCATGCTTGTATCGGAGTGGATGTGATAGTGGGTTTTCCCGGAGAGACAGAGGCCGATTTTCTGGAAACCTATAATTTCCTCAATGCCTTACCGATTTCTTATCTACATGTTTTCACCTACTCCGAGCGCCCCAACACCGAAGCAGATGCTATGGAAGGGGTAGTGCCAATTCCAGAAAGAAAACGACGCAACAAAATGCTAAGAGGTCTTTCGGCTAAAAAGCGCCGTAGTTTTTATGAAAGTCAAATCGGCACGCAACAAACTGTTTTGTTTGAAGGGGAGAACAAAGAGGGGTACATTACGGGATTTACGGCCAACTACGTAAAAGTAAAGCTTCCTTGGAATCCACACCTTATAAATACACTACACGAAGTAACCCTCACAGAAATGGCACCCGATGGTTTGGTGCGCTGCGCCTTGTTGGCAGGGGAGAAAGTAGAAGGGTAAGCAAATGAATTAGCAGGTAAACAAAACTTATTGGCCTAGCACGTTATACTCATTGGCCAACTTCACCAGGTCTATAATATTGTCGACGCCCAATTTGGTCATTACCCGGTTTTTCAGTGTCGCAGCGGTACTTTGTTCTATGTTCATAATATGGGTGATTTCTTTTATGCGAACGCCCTTAATTAAATGGGTTAAAAGCTCGAGTTCTCTTGCTGAAAGCTTTTCAAAAGGCGTGGCGCCGTGTTTGCCTTTTCCTGCCTTTTCCATGTAAGTCTGCAAGAGTTCAGTGCTGAGATATAATTTACCTGCAATTAAGTTTTGTACCGCGAGTATAAAATCAGTTTTTGGAGCGCTCTTGGAAATATATCCTGCGGCTCCCATCCTTACATAGGGCATAGCAAATACTTCGTCATTACAGCTAGAAAAGGCCAATACTTTTGCCTTTGGCTGTAAGCGCAATATTTCTTGCAGTAAAGAATGCGTATCAGTATCAGGAAGTATGATATCCAAAATGACGACATCCATGGCTTGCTTTTTTATTTCCTTCAATGCTTCACTGCCATTTGTCGCAAGGTAGGTCGTAATATCTTTAAATGTTTCTTCCAACATAATTTTTGAGCCAATAGCGGTCACGGGGTGGTCCTCAACAATTAATATATACAGCATGTCACTCGTGGATTTTGATTTATGCAAATTAAATGAAAAAATATCAGTGAAATACTTCTCCTTAAGCCACAATGCTCATTTTTATGGTAGTCTCAAAAGGTGTTATTTTAATAGGCTGTTGATTATTAAATGCTTAATGTTTTATTTATACTATTTTCATACATTTAAATCTACATCAATTCATTAATTATAAGTCCTTTAGTTGGCTAGCCTCGGATAAAAAATCATATTTCTTAGCGCATTTAATTTTTTATCAATCATTTTTTATCATGAATTTAAATTAGAGAAGTAGTTTTATGAAAATGAGAGCAATATTCATTTTGGATGATATCATACATTACTCTTAATGAATGCCTAGCAAATACCTTTATGAATCGCTACACTAGCCTTACCAAAATTAGCATGGATCCCAAATTCAAAAGGTTTTTTTAAAGTCTTTACAAAGCCAGATTGGGCATTTTAAGGTTGATATCCTCCCTTTATAACTGTAGCTAATTATCTATGTAATATCAATAAGTATATCTACAGCCTTTTACATTGGCTTATATCACTTTTGTCACGTGGTGTAGTACCTAAAAAACAGATGGGTTTTCAGTTATTCATTCCAAATTAATTGAAATAATTATACTACACATGAGTACTGCCAGCCAAAATGCTTGTCTTGTACCGCCTCATTTTTTTAAAGTGTAACCATTTACCAAGAATATGAAAAATCTATTCAATTCTATTTGGAGTCCAAACAAAATCCTAGCACCGGCATTGCTGCTAGGCTGTTCGTTTACCCTCTCCGCACAAGAGTTATTTGTGAATACAGATCTTTTTATTGCTCCAGCCACCACTGTTTTTGCTGGAGATGATGTTTTAATTAGTGCCAATGCGGTTGTTTATAATAAAGGCATCATTGAAGCTAAAGCAGCGGTTACTAATACTGGTAGTTACCAAGTAGGACCAAACGCTGATGTAACAACGTCTAATGAGGGGCTATTGTTGCTTTCTGGCTCTGCTTCGCAAGCTATTGATTTTGGCAGTGACACCTTGTTCAACATTGAAATCAATAATGCCAACAACATTACAGGAGGCGACCTAGAAATAGCTGGTACAGCAACTTTCACGGATGGTGCCTGGCTACTTGGCGCTGCTAATGTTGGCTTCACCCAAACAGGGGTAGTCACAGGAGCTGATGCCGGCAAGTACTTTCAAACCACAGGTGCTGGCACCGTGGCAAAAAATTATGCCGCCACCGGAAACTTTGATTTCCCCATTGGTACCGCAGCAACGTTTCATCCAGTGGCTTTGAGTCCTGATGTGGCCACTCGAATTGCCCTTCGAGTGGTGGAGGGAATCTTGGAAGATCCTACAGATAACACCTCCGCGGCGCTTACCGACGCTGTGAATGCTACATGGATATTAACCTCCTCTGCTGCATTAACAGGTAGCGATTTGGGCTTGACCTACCCACAAACTGCTGAGACAGGTGCTTTTGACAGAGCAAACGCATTTTTGCTCGTGTGGGAAGATGTGCCGGCTACAACAGCGTATGACGCATCAGCCACCACCAATACAGGTTCTGATCCCTATACTAATAGCACGACTACTTTCGCCGTTAATGCCACCAACACCTATTATATAGGTCTTGGCGAGGATTTAGGGGGGATTACCATTATAGCGGCTTGTTTCCTAGAAGGCCCTTTTAATGGCACAACCATGAATGCCGGTCTTTCAGCGGGTGGTGCGACTTCAATTTTGGCTACACAAGCCCTATCACAGCCTTACAATGCAGCGCCTTGGAATTACGCAGGTGACGAGGCTGTAACCGCAGCATTTTTTGCCGGTGAAGACATTGTAGATTGGATTTTGGTAGAATTGCGCGATGCAACAGACCCAACCGTAGTGTTGGAGCAAAAAGCGGGCTTCTTGAAAACCAATGGCGATATAATCACACCAGACAATGCCGCCTTCAAATTCTCACAACCTCGCGGCAATTACCACGTAGCCATTCGACATCGCAATCATGTTGAAATTCGATCAGAAAATATAATAGATTTTGCAAGCGGTACAGCCTCATTTGATGTGAGATTATCTGATTCTAATGTTGCAGGGTTACCAAAACTAAAGCAATCAGGTTCGAGTTTTCTACTTTATGGTGGAGACGGTGTAAATGATAGAGATATTACAGTTGATGATTTGCTATTGTGGCTAAACGATAACGGTAATGTGGGACTTTACCTTGCAGGTGATTTTAATCTTGACGGTGATGTCACTGTAGATGATTTACTAATTTTCTTAAGTAATAACGGAATTGTTTTCCTTTTTTAATCCTAAACCATGAAAAAATTTTTATCAATAGCTTTTTTACTGCTATTAAATTTCTCGGCACTTAAAGCTCAAACACCTGATCTTAATTTAACTGTTACTCAAAATGATAGAGTAGTTGGTGGTTTTATTCGAGTTAAGGTTCAAATAAGAGAACTTGCTCCAGGAGGGTTCACCTTGGGGCCAAGCAACATAAGAATTAGATACAAGATGGCTGGTTTGGCTAATCCTACTATTTCAAGTAATTTTTTACCAACTTTTCAGAGTATAACTCTAACAAATAATCTTAATCAGCCAACTGGTTTTAATCGTCTTTCAGTTAATTTGAATTGTATCAATATTTTTGGGTGTCCAGGAGTTTTTGTTGGTTCTAATTTTGTCGATTTAGTTGAGTTACAATTTGAGATACTTTCTCTTAATGAAACTCTTGATTTTGATATTTTAATTAATGATGGCGGATTTGGCAATACTGTTCTTAAAGAATTCCCTGACCTAAATTATTACGGAGGTACTACAATGGACCAAATCATCTGGAACGGCACATCATGGA
>JAIULY010000193.1 GCA_022565875.1 Schleiferiaceae bacterium
ACAAAACGCATATGTCTCAAACTACTTTAAATTGGAAGCGCGGCTGGTTCTCTAATGAAACAAATATCTACCGAGATACCGAACGTGTAGGGTTTCTCGACCACGAAACATTCTCCATGAATATCAGTGGGCAGCTTCTCGGTAAGTCATTCACCTTCAAAGGAGGTCTCTTTTCAGATACTCATATTTTTGACGATGAAACCAATCAAGAAGTGGGCGTAATTAAAAATAATGTGTTAGGCCTTTCGTCCAAAACAAAAGCCACCATAAACGGAGAAGAAGTCGTGTGCCAGTACACAAATATTTGGCAAACGCGCTGGAAAATCACTGTCAAAGGACAGGAGGTAGCGCGATTTAAGGGGAGCAATACCAAGGGCACATTGACGGCCGATACTCCCGACCCATTACTATTGTTGATGGGGTTCTATGTTTCCAACTACATTTGGATCAGCATGGTTGTCTTTACGGTGATTTTTTTAGTAGTAATTCGATAGGCAAAACCCCGTCCCTCAGGGTTGCCTAGTCCAACAAGAATTCTTTTATACAAGTTTACATCCCAAAATCTGCGGAGATTAAAACAGGCTTTTGCTAATGTTTTGTTCGTTGGTTTAAAAGGATTCTATTTCGTTTCTTTGCACTCCCAAATGTAACCATAGTCACATAGTTCAATTATAACCCCTATTAAACTAAAATTATGACAAGAGTAACCATTGCAAAAGGCGACGGAATTGGGCCAGAAATTATGGATGCTACTATAGCAATACTACAAGCTGCGAATGCACCAATAGCATTTGATGAAATCAAAATCGGCAAACAAGAATACGAGGCGGGATTCACCTCAGGCATTCGTCCAGAAGCTTGGGATACCATTGCAAAAAACAAAATCTTTTTAAAAGCGCCCATCACTACACCTTCTGGTGGCGGCTATAAAAGCTTAAACGTAACGCTGCGCAAAACATTGGGCCTTTATGCCAACGTGCGCCCATGCAACACGTTTCACCCTTTTGTAAAAACCTTGCATCCGGATATGGATTTGGTAATTATTCGCGAGAACGAAGAAGACCTCTATGCCGGCATCGAACACCAACAAACACCCGAAGTAACGCAGTGCCTCAAGCTCATTACCCGTCCAGGTTGTGAGAAAATCATTCGCTACGCTTTTGAGTATGCACGTGCCAACAAACGCAAAAAAGTAACGTGCTTTACCAAAGATAATATCATGAAGATAACGGATGGATTGTTCCACAAAATCTTCAAAGAAATTGCTCCAGAGTACCCAGATATCGAAAGCGATCAATACATTGTTGACATAGGTGCTGCCCGCATTGCCGACACACCAGAGCGCTTTGATGTGGTTGTAATGCCCAATCTGTATGGCGATATCATCTCTGATATCACTGGGCAAATTTCAGGTTCTGTAGGTTTGGCAGGCTCTAGTAATATCGGCATGAACTACGCCATGTTTGAGGCCATTCACGGGTCCGCTCCCGACATCGCCGGACAAAACATCGCCAACCCAAGTGGTTTGCTGCAAGGCGCCGTGCTGATGTTGCAACACCTCGGCATGGGTGATGTGGCAGAAAAAGTTCAAAATGCGCTTCTCGTTACCATAGAAGAAGGGATTCATACCGCCGATATCTACAGCGAAAGCTTGTCAAACAAAAAGGTAGGCACCAAAGAGTTTGGCGAAGCCGTTATTGCCAATTTAGGCAAAAAACCACACCATTTCCCCGAGGCCAAGTTGGCCGGTGGCAAAGCATTGGTGATTCCAGAGCCAAAGCGCCAACCCGAAATGAAGCGCGATTTGATGGGCGTAGACGTATTTGTTTACTGGCCCGGCAAAAACCCAAATGAAATAGGCGATAAACTGCGCGACCTCGGCACAGGCGATTTGCAACTCGATATGATTACCAATCGAGGCGTGAAAGTGTACCCAAATGGATTTGATGAGACCTTCTGCACAGACCACTGGCGCTGCCGTTTCAAAAGCCACACACCCGTGACCTTTGATCAAATCATCGCATTGCTGCAAAAATGCCACGACAATGGTGTTGACGTCATCAAAACAGAACACCTCTATTATTTTGACAATCAGCCCGGGTTCTCAATGGGACAGGGACAATAGATTTTTTCGAAACCGGGTTGTAAATGACCCGGTTTTTTTTGCTTTATTTGCTACGGTTAAACGCCAATTTTATGTCACTAGATTTACTTTTTGAAAACCTAACCAACCCAGCACTGCTACTGTTTTTGCTTGGTATCATTGCTGTTCAGGTAAAGAGTGATTTAGCCATTCCTGAAAATTCGTCTAAATTCATCTCGCTCTATCTCCTCTTTGCCATCGGCTTCAAAGGGGGGCACGAATTGGCGCACAGCACCATTACAGGAGAAGTTATCGCCACCATAGTATTTGCGTTGGCCGCCGCTGCTATTGTTCCCGTATTGGTGTTTTTCATTATCAAACAAAAGTTTTCCATTTCCAATGCCGCCGCCATCGCCGCTGCATACGGCTCGGTAAGTGCGGTTACCTTCGTTACGGCCATCAGCTATCTCGACAGTCACCAAGTTGAATTTGGTGGACACATGGTAGCCGTGTTGGCATTAATGGAGGCGCCGGCTATTGTGGTTGGTGTATTGTTGCTACGGCAGTACGATCGCGACGAAATGGCCATGCCCTTTGGCAAAGTACTGCACCATGCCGTCACCAATGGCAGCGTGTTGCTCATTTTGGGTAGCCTCATCATTGGGTACCTCGCCAACGACGCGCAAGCCAACGAAATCAAACCCTTTACCAACGACATTTTCAAAGGCTTTCTGGCCATCTTTCTGTTAGATATGGGCATCCATAGCGGCAAACGGTTGGGCGATTTTTTCAGAAAAGGGGGCATCGCTACCTTGTTTGCCGTGGTTTTTCCATTGGCTATAGGTTCCTTCACCGCGTGGGTTTCGCACGGCATATCTAGCTCCGTTGGAGATCGGTTTATGCTCGCCATACTCGTTGCCAGTGCATCCTACATAGCCGTGCCCGCAGCCATGAAGATGGCGGCCCCCAAAGCCAATCCCGGCATCTATTTGCCCATGGCCCTCGCCATCACCTTTCCCATAAACATCACGTTGGGCATGCCCCTTTACTTTATGATTGCCAGTTACTGATAGATGATGAGGCTGCCCCGTTCCGGACGCGCCTTCCGCTGCTACTCCTCGTCGTGCAGTTGGTGGCGCAAAGGCGGTACGGGGGCTTCTTGGGTCGCCTCCGCCCGCCGTGCGCCACAACACCTGCTCTCCTGCGGGGTATTCGCTACAGTCGCTGGCAGAAAACACAGCTTTTTCTATGTCATCTATTTCCCTTTATGCGCACCCCAAATCTGAACCAACTCCACCAAGGTGTCCACAGCTTTTTCCATGTCTTGCACACTGATAAACTCGTGTTTGGAGTGTATGGCCATCATTCCAGTGAAAATATTGGGGCATGGTAATCCCATAAAGGATAATCGCGACCCATCTGTGCCGCCGCGGATAATGTCGTGCTTGGGCGTCAATCCCGCTTTTGCAATCGCCTGAAGCGCATATTCCGCCACAAAAGGATATTGATTGAGAATTTCCTTCATGTTTCGGTATTGCTCTGTTATGGCCACCTCCAAACGTGCCCCGGGATATTGGGCCACAACTTCTTCGGCAAGGTGGTGTAAGCGCGCTTCATAGTCTTTTAGTTTGCGAGTGTCATGATCGCGAATAATGAAATTTACAACAGCCTTTTCCAAGCCGCCTTGTACGGTATGCGGGTGTACAAATCCCTCTCGGTGCGCAGTGGTTTCGGGACTCCAATGGTCTTTGGGCAAGGTGTTTATAAACTCAGCCGCCAGTTTTATCGCATTGACCATCTTACCTTTTGCATACCCAGGGTGCGCACTTACCCCGTGAAAAGTCAAAGTCATACCATCAGCAGAAAAGGTTTCGTCTTCAAAATCCCCCAACGGCCCACCGTCTAATGTGTAACCAAAATCAGCGTTGAGTTTTTTCATGTCCAACTTGTCTACCCCTTTGCCAATTTCCTCGTCAGGGGTAAACAATATGCGAATTTCACCGTGCGGAATCTCAGGGTTTGTCACCAATTGATGCGCCAAATCCATGATAATAGCCACACCAGACTTGTCGTCGGCACCCAAAAGGGTGGTGCCACTCGCCGTGATAATATCATCACCTAGCTTCTTTGCCAGATACGGGTAGCGCGCTGTGGTAATGCGTTGCGTTGGGTCATCAGGCAACACAATCGGCTTGCCGTCGTATTGTTGATGCACTATAGGTTTAACGTTTGTTCCCGTAACATCCGGTGCCGTATCGACATGCGAGCAAAAGCAAACAATCGGCACCTTATTCGAAATAGTTGCGGGAATGGTACCAAAAACATAACCCCACTCGTCCATTTCAGCCACCAAACCCATAGCTAAAAGCTCTTGTAAGAGGATGCGCGAAAGGTCTTTTTGTTTTTCAGAAGAAGGGAAGCCAGCGCCCTCAGGGTCAGCGGTTGTATCAATTTGGACATAGCGCAAAAAGCGATCTTTTACAGTGTATGGCATGGTCTAACGAATTTTGGGAAAGTGTTTTTCAAATAAAGGGTAAAAGTACGGGATACTGTGTTGTTGGGCAAAAATCAATAATCCGGTTCGGCGGGGCTTGTCCCCGCCAGGCTCGGGAAACGAGTCGTTATTCATGGACAACGTTGAGATATTCATTCCACGGGCTGTTTTGGTAGAATCGTGTTTCATTACGAATTCCGTAGGGGCGGGGCTTGTCCCCGCCAGGCTCGGGAAACGTATCGTAATTCATTCCGCGCATCTTTCCATAGGGTTTGGGAGTTGGGGAGTTAGGGAGTTAGGCGCGGCGTTTTCAGGCGACTACGATACTTTATTCATTTTGCGATTCTTTTTTTGGAACACGGAGTTCCTCGGAGTTGGACACGGAGTGGCACGGAGGGCTTGGGAAACGAATCGTTATTCATTCCGCGCATATTTCCAAACGGTTTGGGAGTTGAGAGGTTAGGGAGTTAGGCGTGGCGTGTTCCGGTGATGGCGTTTGGTTATTCATTCCGCGATTCTTTTTTTGGAACACGAAGTTGCTCGAAGTTTGCCGCGGAGTTTCACCAAGGGTTATGTTTGATTTTTGATGTTCGTCAATTTTCAATTTTCAATTTTTCGGACACGGAGTGCCACGGAGGGCGATGTTGGATACCCTTTGTGGGCTTTGGGTGAAACCTATGTAAACCAAATTTTCAATTCTCCATTTTCAATTCTCCATTTTCAATTTTCAATTTCAGACCTCCAATACCCATTTATGATAATCAGTCACTTAAATTAATTTACCCGTAAATTAAAATTTATCACTATATTTGATTCATGGGACAACTTGTAATACCTGTGTTTCCGGAAAACACGA
>JAIULY010000194.1 GCA_022565875.1 Schleiferiaceae bacterium
GAAGGCAAATGGCAGCGTAATGACCCCTAAAATAGCGGCTCGACTAGCGCCCAAAAGAATACCCAAAATGGCCAATCCGGAAAAAAACAACCACCACTTTTTTGTTCTGCTCAAACCCAAAAAAACACCGGCCAATAGGGCTAATGCTGCACCAATTAAAGTGTGGTCATTGTAAAAGGGCTTAAAGATGCCCGGGCGTGTTACAGGATTAAACCCATATCCTGCGTAGGCGTACAAGGCAAAGCCTAGGACAAGGGCAATTCCAGTGAAATAGCTAAGCAAGAAACGTGTGACCAATGTTGTAGCATCATCCTTTGCCAACAACACAATAGCCCCGTAAAAGAACACCACCACGTAAGCGCTTTGGACCAACACGAATTTGACAGACACTTGAGCATGTGTAGAAAAGATTACGGCAAAAGCTTGCAATAAAACCCAAATAGCTGGCAAAGGATAGTTTCGAATAAATTCCCATATTTTTCCGGAAAAAACACCCTTTACGACCATACCAATCGCCAAACTTGCCACAATGCCTTCGCTGGGAAATTGTAAATTACTTTCTCCCCAAACGGGAATCGCCACACTGATGGGTATAGAAAAGGCCAGTAAATACGCCACGCTAGGATAAGCCTGCCATTGAAGAAGTAACAGACTTAACGCAACCAAAAGACCTGCGAGCAACCACAAATGATTGTTAAAAAAATGTGCGGACAACAAAACTAGCAGTGCTGAAAATAGAAGCAAGGGCTTAGATGAAATGGTACGCATTATTTTGAAATTGACCCCCAAGTGATGACTACCACCAAAGAAAAAACACTACTCAAAGCGAACCACATCAATCGTTTTGGAGATGAAGGCTTGAGAGGAGGTTCTGCTCTACTTATGACATAGGATTGCGGCAAAGAGGACTCCATTCCCTTTTTTTGCTTGGCATACTGGGATTTATAATAATTTAAATCATTGACAACCCCAACAAACAACGTATTGATTTTATAGGCGCTACTGGTGTTGCCGAAATTGTTTTCTCGTATAGAATCGAGTTGATTTTCTAGTAGTTGACTTTCGCGTTCCAAATCCATATACATGTCGCGGTAGTAGGCAAACATTTCCTTGCGATTGTCAAAGAGTATGGCTTCTTTGATGTTGTCGCCTAATGCAACAATGGCATTGGCCAAATCAGCAGCGAATTGGGCATCGCGATGCGTGACACTTACTGCCACCGAGCCGTATCGAGTCTTCGCAATAGCTACCCAATCATCGAGCAAACCGAAAGGATTTTTCGATTCGTCTTTTAGAGAAGGAAATTCAGAAAGCAAAGAATCTTTAAGGGCTCTACTTTTTAGGATTTGAATGTGTGCGTCAATTTCCACTTCCTCTGCAAAACCAATTCCTTGTTGTTCAATGTGTTTGCTCAACAAGGTTAGGGGTACAAAAAAAACACATTCTGCGGTGTATTTCGGCGTAATAAATCGTGGACCCGTAAATAAAAAAGAAAGTAGACCCACTACAAAAGAAATTAAAAAAGCAAAAAGCCAGAATTTTGTTTTTGTAAAAATGGGCAAAGTAGCAGTTTCAGGCATGATGGATTTTGTTGTGATAATGGGTTAACAATGCCGCCTCTGGACTTTCCGGAAAAAGAGCTGCAGTAGATTTATCGGCTAAAATAGTGGCATTGGAGAGATTTTTGTATTTCCTCTGCGTGTTTTTTTGAAACAGTTGCATGCACCACCCATCGATGCGATCTACAATTAGAAATTTTCTATTTGAGGGCTCCTGCACTGCAACAGCATGGAAAGCTAATTGACCACTTTCATGATTGGGGAAAAATGTCCGAATCCATTTGGCATTTGCTTGCCTAAAAGCGAGTGCGATAGCATTTTGAGTTATAGGCACCACACTAGCCGCTTCGGTGGCGGTGTAAATGTTGCGCTTTTTGATTTCTAACGCGTCTGTACCCACTATGAAGTTGATGCAGAAGTACTTTTTAGAATTGAAAAGAAACAATTTTTTGAAGGCAATCAGAACCGCTTTTGCAAGCCAAACCCGGCCAGATTCAGCAATGATAAAAAAATCAATATCGTCATTTTCAAAAGCACCTTTTTTGGATAGCGATCCCGAAATAAATACCGCCTTTACAAACGGAAAGGTGGCTATAAATTTCCCAACGCGTTTGCCTATGCGAAGCAATTTGTGGTTTTCCTGCAGCGCCGCCATACGTTTTTCTATCCAGCTAATCTTTCCGCACATTACGTAGAATCCATCTTGTGCCTCGAGTTGCTGCTGGGCCACCAATTGCTCTAAGGCTTTGTTTACTTGGGTTTGCGTAGCTGGCACAGACAAATATTGCCAGATTTCCTGAGCAGAAAGTGGATGTTTGAAAAAAGCAAAATAGTGAAGCGTTTGTAGAATGGCCGCATTCAGGGCAATCATATCTGCTGGGTTTGTCTAAATAATTACTTTATCGCGAAAATTGTTCATTGCGTTGTAAAGTACGGCTACTCTGCCAGGGATAGGAATGAAAAACCCGGAGGGCATGCGGTGACTGAGGCTTGTGCGGAGAGAGCGACCACCGGAAGCTCCTCGGAGCACCTAGCCGAAGCACCGCAGGACCGAGGATTTGGAATGGATAGCCCGTGTGGCAGCCAAAACAAGGGAACTCCAAATCACAATTACAAATACATATGCAAAACCAAATCGGCAAAATAACATATTATTTCCGACACTATTTATCCTTATTCTTCGAATTAAATGGCTCTATCTAAAATATTGTAAATCACCTCAAACAATAAAGCTCTGTACTACTTCAATTTTAACATGGGAATGTGGTAGTTTATCCCAATACTATATTGTTGGACACTGGCTTTACGCAAGACGGGTTCGTTATTAAATTCCATGTTATTATACACATCATCAGCCCATTGCACTTGAATTAAAAAATCAAATTGCTTGTAGCGGTACGAAGCTCCTATGTGGTAAAATAAGAAAGACGATTTGAGATTACGAGCAGTTGCATTGAAAAAATCATTTTGAGCATCACTCATGTAGTGCCAACTATAAGTTCCCTTATTATGTGCTACGTTTTGGGCAAAATATACCCCCCCCTCTATGCCAAAGCCTCGATAGGAAAAACGCAAAACAGGTTCAATATTTATTATCGACCAGGAATTACTCCTTCCTTTTTCATGATAAGGAAAAATGGAATTGTCGAACGGAAAAATGAAATACGGTCTATCGACCACCTCTTGGTAGGATGCTCCCACTCGAAAAGAGAATCCATAAGCCAAAGGAATTTGAAAACCTAACGTTCCACTTAATGCATTCACAGTCTGTGGTTGATTATTCTGTTGAAATAAAAAGGTGCCATCGCTAAGCAGAACAGGGTTTGCCGATAAATGAATGGAAGTGTACATTCTTGGACCAAAATAAAACTCTAGATCGTTTTGAGCAGAAATGGGTATCGTGAAAAAAAAGGTGAAAAATAATAATAATGCGTTCTTTGTCATAGTGTTAGTTGTAAAAAATTAGTTAGAGACCGTAACCAATCCGTATGGACCACTACACAAAGGATTACGACTTGTTCGTGGTGTTCTCAATTTTTTATTGGATTTAACACATAAAATTATTTTGAGTATAGCAATTTACATTTTCTGACTTTTGAAAGGGAGCGATGGAAATGTCGAAAACTAGCCACCTACACAAAACTTGAATCAAGTATACCTCAAAAGGCTCTCGCCTACTTTTGGAAATAGTTTGATTTTGAGCAATCTGTAAATCAATCTCTGTCCTTACGGCAACCGCCCCTGTTGGTGTGGTACTATCGGTTCGGGAAAATGTAAACCGCAAACCTATCCATTTCCTCTCAATCTTACAACCTCAAAATTGCCTAATAGCCAAAAATATTTCAGACTATTGCTACGGGGTGATTTGTAAACACAGCGGTGGTTGTGATGCTGACAAGCCCTACCTTGAGCAGAATCTGCAACAAATCTAGTGTGCGATGCAGTTAGGCTAGTTAGGTATTCATGTATCGAATGCATCTTAAACTTTAGAGCCCAACAGGCTGGCCTGAAATTTTGGGAGAAACTTAGCGGTTGGGGCTAGTTTTGTTAAAATTGCTCCTGGATAGCATAAAGTTTACTCATTTGCTGCTTCATCACCTTGTCCGGGGTTAATTTCATAATTGCTTTCATTATTAATTGACCTAAATCACTGTGAGCCATTTTCCCAAACCTCCAAGAATTATTTACCACATAATCCACTTTTTCTCGCCTTGCTGATTCAAAAGAATCTAAAGTTTTTTCAAACCTATGATTTTTTGCTAAAAAGTTGGCCAAGTAATAGGCGTCTTCTATTCCTTGACCTGCTCCCTGCCCCATATTGGGGGTTGTAGCGTGTGCTGCATCTCCCACCAATACAACTCTGTCCTTGTGCCACTTGTCTAATCTTTTGAGGTCAGAAATCTCACTTCTGATGATTTTATCCGCTTGAGTTTGATTAATGATATTCAAAACTAAAGGATGAAAATCTTTATAACTATTTTTTAATTTGGAGGTTATATTAGTACTATCGTCAGTTCCATTTTGTGAAGTCTTCATTACCGCAAACCAATATACCTTATTTTCAGAAATTTGCGAAAAACCAAATCGGATTTTTTTACCCCAACTTTCAATTCCTGTCTTTTGAAATTCATCAGGAAGATGAATGTCTGCAATCCCTCTCCAACAGGTTTGTCCTGAAAATCTTTTTGAAGTCCTGGAAAAGATACTATCTCTAACCTTAGAATTTATACCATCGGCACCTATGAGCAAATCCGTCAGTATTTCTCTATCACCAACAAAAACTTTCACTTTATTTTCACTTATTTCTAAAGATTTGAATTCGCTCCCTAGCCTTACACAATTCTTAGGTAAGGCGTCCAACAATATTCGTTGTAAAGTTGCCCTGTGTATCGCAACAATTTTGTTTCGTCGTTCATCTTGAACTACTTCATTTGAAGTTTTTTTGAATGAAATTAATTTATCGTTTGTAATATCTACTCTATTTAAGGTCGTTCCGTTTTCTCTAACAAGTGCACCTAGTTCCAACCAATCTAATACTTTAAGTGCGTTTGGTTGCATCCAAATACCTGCTCCAACTTCATTAAGTTGTTTTGCTCTTTCATAAACTTCACAGTCAAAGCCAATTTTTTTTAGAGCTAATGCGGTTGTTAAACCAGCAATTCCTCCACCGATTATTGTTATCTTCATTGTTGAAATATTTTAAGTGGCAACCAGACTGAAAACTAAAACTCAGAAGACTTACTCCAGAGCTTTTCCTTTTTATAGTGTTTACAAACCTATTTCTTTTCCCCCAATCCTGCAACCCTAAAATTGCCAAGCAGCTCAAAAAGGGTTCTCTAAAATTGA
>JAIULY010000195.1 GCA_022565875.1 Schleiferiaceae bacterium
CAATTGCACCACGATGAGGTTTCGGGAATTGGAAATTTATATTCAGAACTATATGTTCCACAAGGAAACGGTGCCTGGCATTACTTGTCGTTTCCATCAGGAACACCTTATACAGCGATACATGATGGTGTAAGTCGATTTAATATAACAGATCCGGACGAATCACCTCTTTTTGAATGGGATGCGGCCGTTGGGGATTGGGTTTTACCAAAAGGAGGTGCTTCAGGAAGCTTTGAAGGCGGAAAAGGGTACATTGTTTATATGGGACAAAATGCAACAGGTACATATACAACAACGCTCCCAGCCACGCTTACACTTGCACTACCTTTGACGTCCCCTCAAAATCAACAATTGGCATTAGACTACACCGCTTCGCCCAATTTTATGAATATCAATGGCACACACATAGAAGGCTGGAATTTTATAGGTAATCCTTTTCCAAGTGCTTATGATTTATTTCAGTCCGCTATCTCTCCAAATGTATTGGCATCAGCTGTCCGCAGAAATGCGACCAATACAGGATTTGAGACCTATGTTTTCACAGAGCCCCATGTTGCATCGCGATACATAGCTCCTAATCAGGCTATTTGGGTACGTTCGCTTTCAGCTGCAAATGCTGATTTTGAGTGGCAACTGTCTAAACGATCACCACAAGAGACCCCGATACGAACGAAAAATGATGAGATAACCAGTTTCTTTTTAGAGGTTGTAGGGCCACAAGGGGTACCAGATGAAACGAGAATCTATTTTAGAGATGCCGCCACTAATGGGTTTGACCGTGAGTATGATGGCGATAAATTACCCAATGACAAAGGTTATCCCAATCTTTACACCGTTACCGAAAACCTACCTTATGCTGTGAACAGTCTTCCTTATTTTGATGAACTCACTGTTTTGCCCTTAGCTTTTACATGTGATTGTAATGGTTTGTTTCGCTTGCGATTAAAAGAAAAGATTGGCCAATATAACATTTATTTAAAAGAGAAAAACAGCAGCAAACTCTTGGATTTGACAAACGAAGAATTTCGATTTTTTAGCAACGGAGGCGATGAAGAACAGGTATTTGAACTTGTGTTTTCCAATCAGCCTCGCGTAGCGCTAGATTGGAAAAACTACACAGCGTGGTTTGCTCAAAACAGCCTTTTTATCAGACCCGTTACAGCGACCAATCAGCTGCGCTATCGCTTGACAGATATCCAAGGAAGGTATATGGCAAACGGCAGTATTAATGAAAGTCAATCTGTTTTTGAAATTCCATTGACGTACGTAGCATCGGGTGTTTATGTGTTGTATGTAACCTCAGAGGAAGGCGGCACAGAGGTTATAAAAATGGTGAAACACTAAAAAAGGTTGATAAAACCCATATTTATTTATTTTTTCTCTTGCGTAAATTGATTTTAAAATGTTTTATTTGCAGTATTAATAATTTAACACAAAAATAAAATTCAGATGAAGAAATTTGCATTCAACTTATCAGGCCTTGGAAGAATGGCTTTTTTAGGCGCCATGACAGTTGCTCTTACGGTAGGTACCAGCTGTAGTAAAGATGACGACTCTAATGGGAATGGGAACAATAATAATACACCCCCCCCTCCTCCACCAAACGAACTAGTCCACGATGGAGAAACCATAGCAATGACAAAAGGCTTTTTCCTCGATTATGGACAAGCTTCCGCCACTTCTTACAACTTAGATTTATTTCTACTAACAGAAAATGCAGATTTGAGTTTGACAACAGGTAATTTAACAGGTTCTGGTTCTATGTTTTACATTGAGTTGTTTACTTCAGCAAATGACAAGTTAGAGCCAGGAACGTACACTTTTGATGCTTCTAACACACCCGAAGCCAATACTTTTGACACTTCTGTTTTATTAAAAAACTTTAATTTAACGGAAGGTAATCAAGGAACTTTGCTTGAGGTTTCTAATGGTACTGTTAAGGTTGAATTCAAAGATGGCAAGTATGAGTTTACTATTGATTTGGTAGATGAAAACGGCGCTGAAATCAAAGGCTATTATCGCAATGAGGTACAAACCTTCCCTGCGCGTATTGGGCAAGATGAAATTACAAAAGAGAGCTTGAGAGCCATTATTTCTTCTGAAGTTCAATAAGATAATTGCTTTACTTTTTAAAGAGTCGTTTCCAATTGGGAACGGCTCTTTTTGTTTTTAGAAAGTATTTCGGAATGGCCTATTTGTAATAATAAGGTCGTCTTAGTTGTGGATATGCAGCGAGATTGAGCCATTGGTATCAAGATAGCAACACCACAAAAGAATTATTAAAGATTTACGGTAATGGTGTACCAATGAAAAATGGTAATTTTAGCGTCTCAAAAATCACAACAATGAAAAGACTATTTTTAACGCTAGCTATTTTATTTTTATCGCATTCGATAGTAGCTCAGGATTTATCTGGTAGAGATAAGCAAGGTGGGAAGGATGGCAAAAAAGCGTTTTCTAAAGGGGATTACGAAACAGCGGCTAAGGCATATGGTGTTACCTCAGATAATTTTAGAAAAAGCAATCCCAAGGCGCAATACGAGTATTTATACGCTTGTTTGTTGACCAATCGCATTATGAGAGCCTCAGAGGAAATACAGTCGGACTTTGCCATGAAGGGCTCCAAAAAATTGTTGACAAATGAGGAGTTGATCGCCCAAATCACTGATTTAGCGGGTCAATATGAGTACGCCATTGAAGAAGGTCATGCTCATTTGAAGAGTGGTAATGGCAAATTGGCTATTGAAAGCGCGGACTTTGCTATTGATATAGACCCGTATCATTTAGCGGGTCACTTGCTTAGGGGTCGAGCTTTTTTACTATTAGAAAAGTGGGTTGATGCAACAGCCTCTATTCAAGATATTATCGATGCGAACATTCCAGAAGAGCAGGCCTTTTACATCCGAGCCGTTGCAAAAATGGGACAGGGAGATACATCAGGCGCACTCGAAGACTTGAACACGTCCATAAAAATAAGACCATCGGCCGAGGCAAACTATTTGAGAGGAAGCAATTTTGTTGCAATGAATCAGGGAAGAAGGGGTATTAATGACTTATTTACGGCCATTCGTTTGCAACCCGACTTCATTGCGGCAAATTACCTCATGGGACAAGTTCAACTCGACGAAGCAGATTTTGTAAAAGCCTTGGAATATTTAACCAAAACGATTGCTATTGACCCTGATTACAAAGACGCTCATTACTTAAGAGGTCTCGCCAATGCCAGACTGGGCAATTTTGGTGACAGCAGGGTAGATTTCAACCAACAATTGTTGAAAACCCCAAAAAATGCAGCTACCCACTTCGAGTTGGGAAAGCTTTATGCCCTCCCGGTGTTCGACACGGTGCTCAATAGGAATGATAAGGCATTGCATCACTTTGATCAAGCCTTATTAGCAGACCCACATAACGACAAGTATTTTGCTGCCAGAGCACAGTTTAAGTCACAAGCAGGAAACACCAATGGTGCAGCGCAAGACTATAAAAAAGCAATCGCCATACATCCAACAGCTTTTGAGTATTACGAAAGTCGTTTACAATCACAACGGACAGGTAAAGTTGCTGCAGGTGAGCGGATAAAGGGATTAAAGGAGGCCATAACCGTTTTTCAACAAGAAACACAAAAGCCGAGAAAAGGACCCGGTTTTACCAATCTTTCCAAGGTATATTTACTAATGCACGAAGAAGGGGCTTCGGGGAGTTGGTTAGATAGCGCTCTTGTTGCGGTAGATGAAGCTTTGAAAGAGTCACAACGCAATGCTGAATACTTCCATCAAAAGGGTATGGTTTATAAAAAAGGATATAAAAACTATGGCGAAGCAGAGGCGTTTTTGAAGAAAGCCGTAGATATTGACCCAAAAAGTGAAATCTATTGGTTGGATTTAGCAACTGTTATTTATCTTCAAGGAGATGTACGCAAGGCAATAGAGACCTTGAAAAGCGGCATAAAAAAGGTAACAAACCCACAAAAGAGCCAAGAAAAATTAGGCGAATGGTGCGCCAAACACCCCGGCGATTGTTAGCAAAAAATATTTTTTGCACAAAGTGCAAAAGGTGTATATTTGCCGCCCGAATGGGGGATTAGCTCAGTTGGCTAGAGCGCTACACTGGCAGTGTAGAGGCCACCGGTTCGAATCCGGTATTCTCCACCAAAGCCACTTGCAATTTGTAAGTGGCTTTTTTGTTTCCCTAGGTGTGAAGGATTGGTTTATAGGGCAACTCCTTTAGCAAGGCAACAATCACCTTGGCGCACACATTACAAAAAAACATATCCAAATCTATGCGACCCTTTCAGGGTCGTGACCATTTTCTAGTTGGTTTTTCTATAAACAGGTGACCCCTTCAGGGTCATTTATGGTGTTTATTGTCAGCACACTGTTTTAATTACACAGCTCACGGTGGTATTGCAGCAATAAGCCCCAAAGGTGTGTTAACGGAAGGTTTTTTGTGGGATCCCGAACACCGCTTCTGCGCTACAAAAAACAACCGCCAAGTAAATGAAGATCAAGTTGTATTTTACGACATACATCACTACATTTACAACCCCAATGGAACACGATTGATGAAAGCATCCCTCAAACACGACTACACCGCCACCGACGTCCAACAACTCAGCGCTACCCAGCACGTGTTGGATCCGTACACGGTGGATCTAAGCGGGAATTATGTGGTGAAGTTTTGAGGTAGCGCTTGTTATTTATGAAAGGTGACACCATAAAAAAAGCATTTAACACGATTGATGTTAACCTATTTTCATTGTAAATTTGATATTTACAGACACAAAGATGGCAAAAAGCAGAAAACTAAATGTAAATGAGGTTTCGATTAAGGTAATCAGCCAAAACGAAACGGACTTTATAAGCGTAACAGATATGACTGCTTCTTTTCTTGAAGGAAGTGGATTAATAGGGAAATGGATTACTAACAAAAACACCCTAGAATATATTGGCGTGTGGGAAAAAATCAACAACCCAAATTTTAATTACCCCGAATTCGGGGTAATTACCCAAGAGGCAGGTGTAAACAGATTCGTAATGTCAGTTGGCCAGTGGGTTACTCGAACAAATGCTATTGGCATGTTCGTAAAAGCCGGGCGGTATGGAGGTACGTATGCCCATAAAGACATCGCTTTTCACTTCGCAATGTGGCTTAGCCCCGAATTTCAAATTTATTTGGTCAATGAATTTCAGCGACTAAAAGAGGAAGAAAATAACCGCCTAAAATTAGAATGGAATTTACAGCGAACGCTAGCCAAAGTAAACTACCAAATCCATACAGACGCTATAAAAGAAAATCTGGTACCCAAAGAAATTACCAAGCAACAGGAAAATTTTGTTTATGCCAACGAAGCGGATTTATTGAATGTGGCTC
>JAIULY010000196.1 GCA_022565875.1 Schleiferiaceae bacterium
ATAAGATGATGGAAGTTGTGTTTTCCCGGAGCCAGAACCGGATCCTCGTGACCCATATTTAGAAAATTATCTTGTGACTGATACGCTATTTATGTTCGGGTCTTTTTCAGAAGCAGTTACCTAAAGTCTTCTTGTGACAACAGGTGGAACTTCTGAAGACACAATCTATTTGAATAATATATGGAATGACGGAAGTAATAACATTGCATTAATGGCAGGAAGTAATTTCTCAATTCCATCTCAGCAAGTTAGTGGACCATATTATGCTTCGGGAAGCGGAAACTTTACAAGTAACATTATTACATATCGAACATCAGGAGATGTATATGTTGACAAATGAACTGGACCGAAACAATAACCGAATAGAAGTAAAAAAATCGATTACCTAAAATTCATCCGAGTTAGCCAAAGCGCCACACAAAAAAAGTCCCCGAAGTATTAATCAGGAATTGTTTAATTCAAAGGTCTAATTGAACCCTCTTAAAGATATTTTTGCGGAGCTTGCGCACTTTCGTAAGTGGGTTTCCTGAACCATCGGGGGCGTTTTGTTTACTTCCCGTATGCAGCTAGCTTAACGGGATTCGACGACTCTTGTCCCGTGAACACAGTGATACGGGAAGCCGCCAGAAAGCCTAATACTGTTTAAGGGGTAAGTATCGGTTAGGATAGCCCTGTTTGTGTTTTTGTGGGTTTGGTTTGAGCTACTTTTTATGATAAGGGCGCGCTGGTTTGGCGATATTTGTGTGGTGTTTTGAGACGGTATCCTTTTCGTTTATTGGTTGTTTGCTTTTTCCATGATTTCATGCTGTTTTCATCTGTTTTTCGGGACTTTACGGCATAGCCAGCCTAGCCATGTGGTTACACAGCTTGTCGTTTTTGGACGATAAGTTCAAAACCAAGGGTGGGATTGCCGCGGGCATTGGGATATACCAAGCCTACAAGGAGCAAAGCCCCTGTTTTACAATTAGGACATTTGATGGTGCTACTGCCAACCGTGAGTAAACGCTTTATTTCGGGCGATACCTCTAGTTTTTCCGGTGGTGGTTGCTTGCCCATGTTCTTCCTGATTGCCGCGATTCGCGTTTTACGGTTGCGGTTGGTAAGCAAGCCGTAATGTCGAATGCGGAAGAACGTCTCCCGGCTCAACCGCATGTCTTCTCCAATTATAGCAGTGCCTGTAGCCCTGCGTCACTCATTTTTTTTCATCGTACAAAAAATTTAAATGGAGCGATGAAAATAGTGATTTTGTTGTAATTTGTAATTGTAAAAGCTAACCGCCGGTGAGGCGGGCTTCGCTTGAATATCGGATATAAAAAATTGTTTTTCAACATATTACCCGAAAAATAAACGCGTAAAATAAAGGTCAGTGTTACATCGAAAGTTTAGGGCAAAAAATCCCCAACTACTCGTAGCCACGACCGTTAAGCGATATGCTATCAAAACTGCACTCGGAAAACAAGAAATGAAAACCTAACAAAATAATTTGTAAACTTGCACGATGAATGACTAAAAACTTTACATAATCGCAGGTTGCAACGGAGCAGGAAAAACAACTGCGTCATTTACTATTTTGCCTGAGATTTTAGACTGTAAAGAATTTGTAAATGCAGACGAAATAGCAAAAGGACTTTCGCCTTTTCAGCCCGAAAAAGTTTCTTTTGAAGCTGGACGAATAATGCTAAACAGAATCAATGAGCTGCTTTCAGAAGACGAAAATTTTGCATTTGAAACGACTTTATCAACCAAAAGTTATAAAAGTAAAATCAACGAAGCGAAAGATAAAGGCTATCGAGTAACATTATTGTTCTTTTGGCTTCAAAACTTCGAGTTAGCTAAAGAACGTGTAAAAATAAGAGTTTCTGAAGGTGGTCATAATATAGAACCAGAAGTTATCGAAAGAAGATATATCAGAGGAATTAAAAACTTGTTTGATATTTATCTTCCAATTGTTGATGGAGCATTTATTTTTGATACTTCAGAAGTACAACACGAATTGATTGCAGATAAACAAATAGGCAATTCATTGAATATTTTAAATGCAGATAAGTTTAATCTATTAAAAAATTACTATGACAACAACTGAAAAACATATAGATGAAAAGAACAAAATACTAAAAGGACTTGAAAAAGTATATGAAAAACTTTTAGAATTCAAAAAAATGAAAAATAGCGAACTCGTTATTTTGCGTGACAATAAAATTGTGAAAATAAAACCTGAATAAAAGCACATCGCTTAACATTCATAAGAGTTAGCCAAACCACCAAACAAAAAAAGCCCCCGAAGTGCGTCGAATGGTTTAGAAATGAATTTACCATGAGAATGCATTTCCTCAGAAAGAAAATTTAATGTGTGGGGGTGATGCTATAGCATATCCGGTGTGTACACATGCTGCCCAATGCTGGTAAAGTGCGGTGTTTGGGGATGTGACGGTAAAAGAAAGCATAAAATTTGGAAATCGTTCTTGAAAATTGGATATTTTTGACCTGCAAAAAAAACATTTGCCATGCACATAAACTACTTGATATTAGCGCATTCAAATTATGCATTCTTAGATTTGTTGATAGCAGAACTAGACAAAGAAAACGTCAAGTTTTATGTGCATGTGGATAAAAAAGCTAAGGCATTATTTCACAGTGATAAAAGCAATGTGCATATTTTAAGAAAGAGATATCCAGTTTTTTGGGGAGGGTTTGGTATGGTTAGAGCGACCTTGGAGCTTTTACAAACCTCTCTTTTAGATGATGTTAACACCCATACTCGGTATGTCTTAATTAGTGGTGCTGACTACCCTATACGCCCTACTCCTTTTATGGAAGAGGTGCTACGTGAGGAATGGGAGTATATAAATATTTCGCCGGCACCCTTACCCCACAAACCGATGTCTAGATTTCAATATTTCCATTTCGAATGCGATAAACAAAATAAAAGAAGCATAAAGAGATGGGTGTTTTTCCTTTTTGAAAAGTTGTTGATGAAAATTGATGTCAAGCGGAAAATCCCATTTAAGATTTATGTGGGTAGTCAGTGGTTTGCGTTAACGAAAAACTGTGTGACACATATACTCCAGCAGGTTCAAGCCAACCCGGATTATGTGCGCTTTTTTAAATATAGCAATATACCAGATGAGGCATTTTTCCAAACAATTATTGGGAATTCGGAGTTTTTGGATAAAACCAAGAGCAACATTACTTTTACCGACTGGTCTACGAATCCTGCTCCTGCCAAAATATGTGAAACACATTTAGAGTTGTTTGCCAAACAGCTTGTATTTGAAGGTAGCTATGGGAGTGCCACACCGCTATTTGCAAGGAAGTTTGATCATACAAATTTATATTTGACAGAAAAAATAAACAAGACCCTGAGAAAAACATTGCCTAGTAACTAAGCGCCATTAGTTTTCATTAAACCTAAGTCTACTGCACAACCCTAATGAAAGAGCTGTTATGTAATTACGTCCCGAGGTTACTCCGTTCTAGTTGGAGCATTGAACTTTACACAGCTTTGCAAAAGACTCCCCGTGAAAGCGGCGCAAAAATGCGAATAGTCAACTCAAAGGCATTAAGAAACAATAGATATAAACCATTAGTTATCAAGCGGCTAATGTTTTTAGCAAACTTTACCCAAAGCACCATGAATAAGATAAGTCAACAATTCAAAATTCTCTTGATTTCTTTTTGGGGCTTTCTATGCTTTTCTTGTACTCAACCTGCAATGAAGGTTGAGTCTTGGTTTGACAATGGTAATCCCAAAAAAATAATTGTGTACTCCAACCCTAATAACCCCTTGTATTACAAATCCATAGTACTCTATAGCAATGGTGATACAGCGCAAATTAATGAGTGTTTCAAAGGGGCTAAGCATGGGGCGTCTATGAGTTTCTATCAAAGTGGCACTGTCAAAGAAGTAAGCCAATTCTACAGGGGAGGAAGAGTTGATACCACGCTGATATTTTATGATGTACAACCGCCATTACTAAATGAGGTAATTTACTACCCGGAGGGGTCTTTAGTGGGGGAGAGTACATTGTTTTTCAAAGATCAACGCGTTCTAGGAAACTTCTCTTATTACAATGTACAACGGAATGGGCCATTCAAGTTATTTTATCCCAGTGGCCTAACTCACGTTGCTGGTACATTTCACTATGATCAACTTTTTGGTGAATTTGAAGAATATTTTGATCACTTCCATGATACTGTTATTTATGTTCCCGATAACGGTGAGCCCTTTGTAACTACAATTTCTACGCATAAAAAGGTTTATAGATTTTATGGTTTAGATAGTCTGTTATTTGAAATAGAGTATGATACAAGCAGGGCTGTTGTAGGTGCACAAGGTTGTTTGCTTTGCAATCAAGAAAAAGACACCTTACTAATCCGTGTGGGAGATGTGGCGACGCAGGTTTGGCAAACTCCTATGGTTGAAAATTCCAAACAGTATTATATTATTCTCAACGATGCGTTGGGCATTCATGACACCATTAGTTATCTTGCGGATTCAGCTATAGCTAAGTGGTCACACGATATGAAACTACCAGGGAAATATGAGTTTAAAGCAGTGTCACATTTAGAAAAAGATCATTTTCAAATGTCAGATTCAACAGACTTTACCGTAATTGTTGAGGAATGACTCCTGCCGCAATTAGCTTTGTGTAAAACGCAAAAAACAATTGTTGAGCGCCTAAAGGTCGTTCCGATTTCAACTTCACCATTTTCTAAGTAGCGAGACAATCGCGGCCAAAGACTAAGGGTGTATTTAATGGCTTTTCTAATGGGGCTCTTGGGGAAGCTAACCCCAGCGTTGTCATCCAACCATTGCTTAAACGCTGCCATTATGGGCGTCGCATGGGTGTTGCGCTCTGTGAGTCGCTGCTCGTGAGAAAGCTTGTTATCTCTACAATAACGCTCAATATCATACAGCTGTCCAATATACGCAACGGCCTTTTTGGCTAAGTTTACATCGCCTTTATCAGCTTCTATAAATTTACAACGCATGGTGCCTTACAGGCAATCACCACAATATCTCTGCGATTAGCTATGCTATTATAGCCCGCCTATTAATCTGCTTGTAGGTTATTCTTAAAATCCTGCAAAAAACGAACGGGTCCATTTTGCACCCGACTTGGCAGATAGTCATACACAAAACCATTGACTAATAGTACATGGTATACCCAATAGTAACCTAAATGCAGCTATCCATTATACGCACAGGTTGTTACTTGGATGCCTTTTTCCGTTTGTAGGTGATTGTTTGTTCTTCAGGCTCTGTTTCTGGCGCCTTTTGAGCTGTTTCGAATAAAGAGAGCTGATTGGTATCTAAAGCTGCTCGA
>JAIULY010000197.1 GCA_022565875.1 Schleiferiaceae bacterium
AAATTCAATGAGGAAGTAATGCCATACACCAATAATCTGTCTTGCGAGTCCACTACCATTGAGTGAGGCTGTTCCGAACTGTTGCCGCCTAGAAAAGTGCTGTAAATTAGGTTATCACCGTTGGGCGAAAACTTAGTAACCACAACATCAGCAATAAAACCTGCCGATGGATCTTGTACTCCAGTGAAATTGAAGTTGGTTTGAAATGCACCTACGGTGGTTGGATACCCTTGACCAAAAGAAATGCCTCCCGTGTATAAATGTCCTCCGCTATCGTATGTGGCCGTGAATCCCCAGTTATCACTGGAGCCACCAGAGAAGGTCGAAAAAACTACAGTTGGGTCTATGATTAAAGTGTAATTGCTTTTATAGCGCTTAATTTTAAAGCTGACTGTATGACTTTCTTTTAGTTGGTATTCAATCTTTACTTGCTTTCTTTTTCCATTAATATCTTGCCAGGCTACCGGAGCTAATTCTTTAATGGTTCCGTATGGTGTTGTGACAATTAGATTTCCGTTTTCCACCTTTAGAGGCTCGGTTAATCCTTCATAGTGGAAGCTAATTTCCTCGGGGTCACCGCCAGGTAATACCTCAAAATCATATTTTAAATTATCTTCCCAACCAAAAAAATGTAGGTGAATGTTTGGGTAAATCTCTTTGTAAGTCAATCCATTATAAACAGGAACTTCCGATCGCCACCGTGTGCTGTCTTGTCTTAGAAAATAATTGTGATAATCTTTTCGCTTTTGATTTCCAATTAATTCTGGATTGGTATTGGCCCCAAGGAGTTTCCAGTCATAGGCAAATCCATTTATTTTATCAGGTGCATTTTTTGCCAATCCCATTGTTCGAGCCCCTGATTGATGCTTGAAATCATGTAAATTGAATTCAGGATCTAAAAAGGAAGCGCGAAAACCGTCCTTTTTGAAGAAGAGGACGCCTTTATTTAGCTTTGTGCGATGATTAAATTCACCCTCCCATTGCCCCAATTGTGGAATAAAGGTAATGTTTTTGTCAATGTTTTGAAATCTATCGTCATAGGGATACTGCTGCGCCAAAAGCACCATACAAGAGAAAAGAAAGAATAATAGAGCGTAACGCTTAGCCATTAATCCACATTGATTTTGTGGGTTAAAATTAACTATTTTATTCTAGGCTACAAAATGTATATTCCATCTTTTAAAAAGTATGTAAACAAGCATTGTGTCCTCTTTTTCAAAGCGCACCATGCGTTGTTCTTTTTTCAAATTTACTGACAATGCAATTTGATAAATGGGGTTTAAAGCATTGATTTAAAATGCTTTATTTTCGAGGTAAATGAACATAAGCGCAATTGTCTTTTGAAAAGGATTTTAATACGATGCCTGAATTATATTTCGAAAAGTAAGATTTATTCTGGGGTGTCGTTCGGTTAAGCGCTTAGGAATTGCATGTTGCCAATGATGTTGGATGCTACCCTTCATGATTAAAAGTGAATTCGATGGCAATTGAAATGAAAATCCAATTTTGTTGTTTTTACGCAAACGAAATTTTATGGTTCGGCTTGCTCCAAAGCTGTAACTAGCGATTTGTGGATTTTCTCCAAGCTCCTTTTCATCGTCCGAATGCCAACCCATGGTGTCAATACCATCTCGGTACCAATTATACAAAACGGAGTTGAAGGGCAACTTGGTGAGTTTTGAAATCCGTTCGCGTATCTTATTCGTCTCTTCATGCCAACCACCTGCAGTATGTATTACCCCGGAATATTTGTAGCAAATTCCCACGTCTCCTTCCCAAGCAGTTAATCTAGGTGCATTGTGCCATTTTCCAAAAACGCGCACCCTTTCTTGGATCCAGTCTACTGTTGTAAATGTTAACTTTTTTGTACGCAAACCAACCTTTTGAAGCATGCTCCAGGATAACTCTTCTCGGTTTGATGTGATTTTCGAAATGTAGTTTTCTGCTGCATCATCTGGCAAAAAGTTTAGATAAAGCTCTAAAGATCCATGTTCAAGTAGTAGGCATAATGAGTCGTTCCTCCCCTGTTTCTGCCAACCTTCCAATAGGAATTGTTGTTCAATCATTATTGTGTATTTTTGGTGATTTAGAAAAACCCCCACTTCATGAATGCCACTTTAACAATTGTTGCTAAAATATGTTTTTTTCTTTTAGCAATCTACCTGATTTCGAGTTGTAGCGCAAATAAGACCACCAAATCCGTGGATTTGCCTCCTCTTTCAGTCGTCGCTGTTAATGGTGTTGATTTAGATCGATATTCTGGAAAGTGGTATGAAATAGCATCGCTACCACAACGTTTTCAAAAGGGGTGTACGGGCACAACAGCTACTTACACACTGTCAGAAGAAAATAGCTTTGTTAAGGTTTACAATAAGTGCTTTAAAGATAGTTTGACGGGAAGCATTTCGGATATTGAAGGAAAAGCTTTTGTTGTGCCAGAATCAGGAAATGCAAAACTAAAAGTTCAATTTTTTTGGCCCTTTAAGGCTGATTATTGGATTATTTTTTTAGATGAAAATTATCAATATGCTGCTGTTAGTCATCCAAATGGAAAGTATTTATGGATCCTTAGCCGGACTCCTGATATGCCAGATTCGTTATATGCAACGATTACAAAGCATGCTTTTAGTATGGGGATAGACACATTAAATTTACAAAAAACAATTCATGGAGACAATTAATTGGATGCGTTCGCGCTTGCCGCTACTATTATTTTGGGGAGGGATTTCTGTAGTAGTGCTTTGGATTTTGCAAATGAAATTTTTCCCAACATATGATGGGCCTTCACATTTGTACAATTCATTTTTATTGGCTGAATTACTTTCCGGTGAAAATCAATTGATTCTTGACCATTTTACAGCTAATCCTTGGTGGAAGTCAAACAATTTGGGCCATTGGTTGCAACTCATTCTAATGAAGTTTACCACGCCAATAGTAGCAGAAAAGTTGTTTGTTATTTTGGTGATTCTTATGATGGCTAGTGCGCTCAATTTTTGGACACACAACATGAATAGTAATAACAATTGGCCTCTTGTTGTGATACTCCCCCTTTTGTTCAGCGATATATTTTTCTTTGGTTTTTTCAACTTCCTTTTAGGTGTCTCGGGGTTAATTGCCGGAGTTGGATTTTGGTTTAAAAACCGTGAAAATTCATTGGGGAGGAAGAATATACTAATTTGGTTAGGGATTTTTCTATTTACTTATTTCAGTCATCTTGTAGCTTTTGGATTCTTGATAGTCGCTTTGTTTATTATTGAAAGTTATCAGTATTTTGTGAAACGCAACTTTACGAACACACAACTTTTGGGGTGGGGTAGTGCTGCTATATTGCCTTTATTAGGGGCGATGATTCAGCTTGCAACTCCTCCCTCCAATGTAAATTCTGTTTGGCTTGGATTTGGTGAAATTGTAAAGCGCCTTTTTACAGGTCATGTTTTAGTGGCCTTTGATTTCCGAGAAGAAGGCGCTTTTTCTATTTCCTTTGCTTTTGTTGTTTTGGCACTTTTTTTCTTTGCCATAGTAATTCACTTTGTAGAGAAAGTAGATGCATTAGGGTTTAAGGGCAGAGCATTGGGACTGCTGGTTTCACTGTTCTTTCTGCTACTTTTTGTCCTCCCTGATGAAGTATCAGGTGGTGGGTTTTTAATTGATAGATTACTATTGCTTTTCTTTTCTTTTACCATTTTGTGGATTGGGGTGTATTTTCAGCAGCGTATTTGGTTTCTGGCTTTGGCTGGGTTGAGTTCGTTGCTAATCTTTCTTGGGCTTTTTCGTTACCACAGAACAGTTTATCAAGATCTCAATCAACGTTATCAGTCCATTGAATTAGCTGCTGAATCTATTGAAGAGGGTGCAACAGTAATTCCCGTTTTTAGAGATGCTAATTGGTATACATTGCATCATGCAAAATATGTTGGGCTGTTGAGTAAAAGTTTGATTTTGAACAACTATGAGGCAGAAACAGGGTATTTTCCTCTGAGTTGGAATTATAACAATATCCCAGATTATCGGGTAGGAGCAGAATCAGGAGTGAACTTTCCGTGCGATGTTTGGACATCAAACCCCAAAAACCAAAGTAAAACGGTAGATTATATTTTGTGGCAAGGAGAGGAGTATGACAAGGAAAAGGATTGTGATTTGGGTTGGGCCACTTCGCTGTTGCATTCGTTCGAGTTAATCAATGAAGTGGAGGGATGGCTCGTATATAAAGCAAAACCAAGAAGCTAAACGATTAGTTTACGACTCAAATTTTTGTCGCCAATTTTCATAGTGAAGATATATATGCCACTTGGGATTTCTTCAATTGAAAGTTTTTTGGTTTGCTTACCAGTGTCATCCCATTGCCATTTCCATTGCCCAACTTTTTGCCCAACAATACTCATAAGAGATGCACTTACCTCGACATTTTCAAATGTGGTTAAGCTAATTATTAAATCTTTACGAGAGATGGATACCGTAAAAGAATCGATATTTATTTCAGAAACACGTTTTTGTTGAAGGCCGTGGGGGGCTATCGGATTAGGTCTTGGCGTTCCTTGATTACTAGCAACAGTTGATAACTCTAAACAGAAAAGTAAAGTAAAAAGTAAAATTTTATTCATTTTATTGTTTTTTTTATGATTTTTGTCTCATTGTGGTCTGGTCTCCATCAAGGCCTGTATTCAACACAAAATGATTGAAAAAGATTTTACAAAATAAATCAATTGCTCAATGCAAAATGTTATTCCTCAAAAATTATATCCCGGAGCAACTATAGCCCTATGTAGCACTGCTAGAAAGATCACCAAAAATGAACTTCAGCCTGCAATTAATTATCTTGAAAAGAACGGTTTAAAGGTTCAGCTTGGTAAAACCATTGGCACAGCGGTAGATCAATTTTCGGGTACTGAAACCCAGCGACTAGATGACTTACAGGAACTTCTTAACGATGACAATATACGTGCCATACTTTTTGCGCGAGGAGGCTATGGCACTGTTCAACTCCTTGATGGTATAATTTGGGACAATTTTAACAACAAGCCAAAATGGTTGATTGGATATAGTGACCTTACTGCGCTGCTGATGGATTCTTTCTCGAAAACCAACACCTGTTCGATTCATGGACCTATGCCTATCAATTTCAACACGAATACGCCTAAGGCCTGGGAGAATTTAGTATCGCTATTGTTGAGGGGCAAAAAAAGTGATTTGTTTTGGAATGGTTCTGTACAGGACATTCCAGGGGTTGCGACAGGACAGCTTGTCGGGGGGAATTTGTCTGTTATTTATAGTTTGTTAGGCAGTAACTCCTTGCCAGATATGA
>JAIULY010000198.1 GCA_022565875.1 Schleiferiaceae bacterium
GTCAGTGTGCTGTGCCACCTCACCCGACCTACCCGCTTCATTTGAGGTTTGTGCTTGGCCCTGTCCTGAGCCTGTTGTAAAATCAGTACCTCCACCTTTTCAGTTTTTCTTGCTTCAGTTTGCGCTTCGCAGCGCACACCCGTTCGACTATGCTCACGGCCAAAGCCTTGGAGCTTGCAAGTGCTTCTTCTCGTCTTATACGGGATTAAACCTGAGCTCAGGAGACTTACACACCATTAGCAAAAAACGAATGCTGTCAAACAGTATCTTTACATATATCGCGATTTTGCTAATTTCGCAAAACAGTTAACCATTCACCTCACAAACAGTCTCTTAGAGTCATGAAGGGTGCGTTTGTTACATTCAAGTTCTGCTTTCAATTGGAGTTTTGAGGTAGGTTGACCGTTTTATCCTCCCAATTAAAAATCAGCAAAGCTAAATTCCTCACGAACGCCAAGCGCGGCCCCATTGTGCGTCATTGTACAACCAATCCACAGCAAAAATTTCCACTTCATTTGGTTTAAATAGGCATCTATAAGATTAAAAATTCACCTATCACAAACAAATATGAACAAATAAGATGTTTTTAATCTGTTTATTTTTAATAAATTTGCATAAATAAACCGAAACAATGAATACTTCAAGCCTTATTCCTAAAGAAAAAATCATTGAACGCTTGCAATATGAAAATCCTTGGTGGGTAAACAAACAAATACCCGAAACTTATAATTCGATGTCTAAGCGTCTGTACTTTGACTTATTTTATCCCTACGTAGCTGAAAAAAAAGTGCGGAGGGCCTTGGTACTTATGGGGCCTAGGCGTGTCGGCAAAACTGTTATGTTATTTCATAGTATTCAGCAACTTATTGATGAAAAGATAAACGCACAGAAAATTTTTTTTGTAGGTATTGACAATCCAATCTATGTGCATTTAAGTTTGGAAGATCTTTTAAGTCTCTGTAAGCAATCTCTCAATAAGGAAAACTTAAATGGATGCTATGTTTTTTTTGATGAAATACAATATCTCAAGAATTGGGAACGACATCTAAAAGTACTTGTTGACACCTATCCTGAAACAAAGTTTATTGTATCAGGGTCTGCTGCTGCTGCTTTAAAATGGCACAGTGCTGAAAGTGGAGCCGGCAGGTTTACTGACTTTATGTTACCCCCCCTTACTTTTCAAGAATATATTCACCTTAAGGGAATGAACCATCTTATTTATGATGGTAAAATAATTTATGGAAACAGTCAAGTATCATACTGCCTTACACACGACATCAAAGCTTTCAATAAAGAATTTATACATTATTTAAACTTCGGAGGTTATCCAGAAGTAGTATTAAGCGAAAGAATGCAAAGTGACATGGGCAGGTATGTAAAAAGTGATATTGTCGACAAAGTTTTATTAAGAGATTTGCCATGTTTGTATGGAATAAAGGATGTTCAAGAATTAAACAGATTTTTCACATACATAGCGTACAACTCTGGCAACGAATTCTCTTATGAGAAAATGAGCCAAGAAAGTGGCATACAAAAAGATACACTAAAAAAGTATTTAGAATATTTAGAAGCTGCCTTCCTAATAAAAGTATTAAATAAAGTTGATATAAATGCCAAACGCTTAAAACGAGTAACTAGTTTCAAAGTTTATTTAACGAACCCATCATTACGAACAGCCTTATTTTCACCTATAAGTGAAACGGATAGCGAAATGGGAAATATGGTAGAAACAGCTGTTTTATCACAATGGATGCACCGTGAAAAATTAGACTTTACATATGCTCGGTGGAAGGAAGGGCGAAATGAGGGCGAAGTTGATTTGGTGTTAGTAGATGATAAAAAATACAAGCCCGTTTGGGGAGTGGAGATCAAATGGAGTAACCGTTACTTTGAGAAGCCGAATGAACTAAAAAGTTTAATAGCTTTTTGCAAAAACAATAATTTTCAGAAGGCTTTGGTTACTTCAATAAACCAATCAGGCGTTAAAGAAATTGACAATCTATTATTTTCATTCTTACCAGCTTCTGTTTATAGTTATAATATTGGTGACATAACTTTGAAGATGAAAAATAATGGATGACTATACAAAACAACGACCGCACAATAGCGTTGAAGGCCTCGCTAGTTTCTTAGACTGACGTGGTGCACCGCTTAACCGACATAAGGGAGTTCACGCCTGTCCTGAAAATTAAACAAAAACAGGCGTATACTACCGCACGTACCACGCAGAACTCATATATACGGCGCTTTAGTAACTTGATTTAGTTTATTGGTAAGTATTTCCATATTGCGATGTTATTTTTTGGACGTCTGTGTGCTGTGCCACCTTACCCGACCTACCTGCTTCTTTTGAGGTTCGTGTTCCTCAGTACCTACTTTGATATATTTTTGCGGAGGTTGAGCACTTACGTAAGTAGTTTTTCTAAACTATCGGAGTTGCTTCGTATACTTCTCGTATGCCCGTAGCTTTACGGAATTCGACGACCTACCACCTGGCAGCCTGGACCTAAAGGGGAAAGCACCTAGCGTACTGTTTTATTCGGCGCTTATTTTAAGATGCTTAGCTACTTTTTCACGCACCGTAACGTGCCGATTTTGGAGGATATGTTCCATATCGATGGTGAGAGATCCATGTTTTCGTCTGTTTGGCCATTTAAGAGTTATAAGATTGAGGCGGAAGACATAGGTTTGTGGTTGTCATTGTAATGAAAGGTTTGATGGAAAGGCTTCAACGGTTTTGTTTATTTTGGTGTTGTGCTTCTATCAAAGTTTACCTTCGGTGGTGCTTCTCGGTGTGCTTGGTTGATCTCGTAAGTTTGGGACTCCGAATTGAAATTGAAAATCACGAACATAGTAAAAACAAATAATTTATGAGTAAATTGCTACATCGGAGAACAGAGAACCGTTATCGCTCAGTGCAGAAAACAGGCCGCATGGTCAAGCACATTCGGTTTTTACCTATCCCACAGCCAAAGGCTGAAATATGCGAAGCGATTCAGGGACTCCAATAAAAAAAATTGTCGTGAGTAAAAATCAAAACAGCTTGCCCTTTTCCACACCAACCAAACAGAATGATAATTAAAATACTCATTTAGTGAGATGATTAATTTTATCCTTAGTTTTGCCAATCACAAATAAGTTCAATAATGAACCGAATTAAAGACGTTTTAGAACAGAAAGGTATTAAACAAAAATGGTTGGCAGACCAATTGGGCAAGAGTTATAATATGGTGAACTCTTATGCTCAGAACAGACGACAACCAAGTTTAGAGGACTTGTACAAGATCGCTGAAATCCTAGATGTTGAGGCCAAAGAATTATTAATTGAAAGAAAATCGTAGTAATGGAAAACGAAATCAAAAATATTTTTGAGAATGGAGCGACCTGGCTTCGAGGAGATTTCCATTTACACACAAAAGCAGATAAAGAATTTGATTACAAAGGCAATGAAAATGACTTTTGCCGATTGTATGTCGAGCAACTTAAATCACAAAACATAAATATTGGTTTGATAACCAATCATAATAAGTTTGACAAAAATGAATTTGTTGCTTTAAGAAAAAAGGCTCTAAAAGAAGGTATTGGCTTGTTTGCGGGAGTTGAATTTTCTCTGAGAGAAGGCATTCATATTCTGATAGCCTTTGATGACAAATGGTATAAAGGTGAAACGGACAACATTAGCAAATTTCTCGATAATGCTTTTTATGGCATCCCCAATTATGATAAACCTAATTACCCAAATTCCAACTTCAATCTGAAAGAAACTGTTGAAGCTCTTGACAAAATCGGACACGACTACTTTATTATTTTAGCTCACGTTGATGATACGAATGGTATATTCACAGAATTAAGAGGAAGAACACAAGAGGATTTTGTAAGACAGGAAGCATTTAGTAAAGTTTTGGCCGTTCAAAAAAGTGCCAATCTTGAAAACTATAAACGCTTATGCGGTTGGCTAAACAGAAAACAACCAATTGCATGTGTTGAAGGTTCTGACAATGCTCATGGCGGAATAGCGGCTATAGGTGAGGGAAAAAGAACCTATATCAAAATAGGGGACTTCAATTTCGAGGCACTGACTTATGCTCTGACTGATGGTGATTTTCGAGTTTCACCGAAAAACAAGCCTGAAATTAAAAACTCGTACATCAAATCAATTTCTTTTGAAGGTGGTTTATTAGAAGGAACTAAAATTGATTTTTCACCAGAGTTGAACAACCTTATCGGAATTCGAGGAAGCGGAAAATCGTCAATAATTGAAATACTAAGGTACACACTGGGCATCCCCCTTTTGGAAAATGCATCCGACCCTCCCTACAAAAACGGTCTAATTGAGCATGTTTTAAAAAGCGGAGGAAAAGCTATAGTTACCATAGTCAACAAACAAAATGAAGAATACAGGATAGAAAAACTGTATGGACAAAAGGAGGATATTTACAAAAACAACGTGCTACAGCCAGGGATTTCCATAGACGCTACAGGATTTCATTCGCCTATTTATTTTGGGCAAAAAGACCTTTCAAATAAAGGAAAAGATTTTGAAGGAGATTTGATTCAGCGACTAATTGGAACAAGATTAAAAGCAGTTCAAGCTAAGATTGAGCAAAAGAAAAGTGAAGTTGAACATGTAATTTCAGAATTAAAAAAACTCCAAAATTTAAAGGACTTAAAAAAAGATACAAACACGCAACTTGAAAACTGGAAACATCAACTTGCCTTTTATAAGGAAAAGGGTCTTGAAGACAAACTAAGACAACAAACGCTTTTTGATTCTGATGTGTCAAAATTGGTGCAAACTGAATCAACAGTTAGTAGTTATTTAAGTGAAATGTGCGCATTAATTTCTAATCATGATTATTTTTTTCAACAAGAAATTAGCGGTTCAGAAGTCAACAAGAAACTATTTGAAGAAGCTACGTCAATTATTCAAGATTTAAAAAATGAGTTTGAAAAATTGAATGCGATTCAAAAGAATTCTGTCCTGAGTCAACAAAAATTGAAAAATGTAATCTCAAAAATTATTACCAAGAAAGAGGGCTTAAAAGAAGAGTTTGCCAAGATTAAACGGGAAATTAATACAGACAACATTAACCCCGATAATTTTCTGAATCTGAACCGGCAAATCGAAACAGCCTTGTTGAAATTGAAGGAAATCGATAAATCTGAAAAACGAAGAAGCGATTTGCAGACCAATTTATTGGAGCGACTCACTGAATTGGACAATCTTTGGCTTGAAGAATATAATGTTCTAAACAAGGAGGTCAAAAGGATTAATGAAGCGGAAA
>JAIULY010000199.1 GCA_022565875.1 Schleiferiaceae bacterium
CATGGAATTTCAGCATCTAATACACACTGCCAATAGGCTACTATCTCGGCTTCTCTACCTTCTGCCCAATTGATGTGATCTACCCATGCTTGTTGTGCCAATTGATGATGTTGCCCCGTGCGGTACAAATGTCCTATGCGTAAATTCCAGTTGAAAATGGCCATGTAATCATCTTCCAGATGGTCTTCATAACTCGTCAATCTTCGACTGGCTTCGTCAACCACGGCAGTCAACCAAAAATTAGGGTTTGAGGTTGGATCTGCCGCTGCCGGCTCTAATTGCTCTGATGTATATGCCATAGACAAACTATGTGTCATTAAGTAATAGGCATAATCTAATGCAAGCCTAACTAATCCTGTGGTTGTAGCATACTCGTAGGTGTCATTTAACTGAACCAAAACTCCATTTATCAACTCAATAGCAATTAACTCATTACCTGTGTGCTCATAAGGTAGTAACGCATCGTGCAGTGCATCAAACAATTCGCCCATATTTGTTATGGTGACACCCTGAAAATTTACAGATTCATATAGCGATATGTCATAGGCATCCTGCAATTCAACACGTCCACCAAACAAACTATCTAAAATGGTATTATGACCTGAGTGCACATGAATATTTCGACAATAGGCAATACCATAACCAGGTGTCCAGTTATACAAACCAATGGGGTCACCATCTAAAAATATTTCTGCACAAACCTGGCCTGGCGAAGACAAGGGTATCTCATTGTTACTTACAGGCAAGCGCATGCTACCATCTGGCATTATTTGCAAATAAGGAATGGCCTGACTTGTTAAATAAACCTCCATACACTCTTGTTGGTTGTTGCCAAATGTATTATTCCCATCGTCAATTTGGAAACGATTAGAAGACATTAGTCTTATGCCTACATCATTACCGTTGATTAGATTATTTGTAGCAATGATTTCACTAGCATTTGCATCAACTCCATAAGATGAATTGTTGCTAATATTATTACAATCAAGGAAAACCATTCCCCCTTCACCCCAAACTCCATTAGTAGTGTTGTTTACTATGTCATTCCGTCGCAAAGTCAGGTTTACATTTTCATTGCTTATATATCCTAACCCAAGCTCATTATTACTAACATTACAATCGCGAACCAGCATATTGGTGCCAAGATAATCTATAAAAAGGCCATTTTTGTTGTACTCAAAGTCGCATCTATTGAAAAAAACACCTCTGTCGAATACATAAGCACCTGTCCGATTCCTACTAAATTTACAGTCAAAAACACTCCCATGTTGCCCTTGCATGAGCGCAAAGGTAAGGCCCGTTTTAAAACCAATAAAATCACTATTTTTGACTCTGGCCCCACTCGAAAAAATTCGAATTCCGTCATTACTTTTATTGGTGAGTAACGTGTCATTTTCCGCAATCACATGATTGATGTAATGATTGCCATTAATATTAATTGAAGCATGTTGACTTTGAAACAAAATTTTTGTGTTTACTAAATTCACATCCATAGTGCTTGGTAAATATAGAGGAGATTGTAAACGCAATGCCGTCTTATTTCTAAAATTGAAGTTTTGATTTGTGGTATCGTGATACACCTTAAATGTCGTAGAGTCTCCAATGTTCCATTTTTGGTTAAACTGCTGTTGGTTGTGTATTTCTTGATTGATAAGAATAAAGCCATCACCTTGAAATAGTCCAAAAGTAGCCCCATCTTTCAACTCCACATTGCCACGAATTTCGAATATAGAATTGTCATTATTCAGTTTAATATCTACATCGGGGTGAACCACAAGTGTTGCTCCTTCGTCAATAATTAACCGGCTGTCAGCATAAACTTCTAGAGTGCTACCCGAAAGCAGCTCTAGAACAGACCCTTCTAAGAATGTTACCTCTGCATTGGTTCCGATATTTTCACTTGGGTTGTAGGAACCTAATTGAAAAAGCCCTAAACTATCTACTATTACAATGGAGCTTCCACATGTTGGGTTAAGTGTGGTTGTGCTAAAACTTGACCCTACTTGGGGGGCGTTGAAAATATGTATTCCCCTTCCAACAGATTCATTTGTATTTATCGCCAACTTGGCATTTGCATTCACTTCAGTGTTTAGCAAAAACTTTTCTGGTGCTACGGGCAAATTATCGGGCACACCATAATTCATCGTTTCACTATTTAAAACCACAAATTGTTGTGGTGAGGCTACTACCTTGCTCTTAGTAAATTCTAGTTTCTCTATAAACCAGTGGATGTTGCCACTTTTGTTCTCAATTTGATCATCAATCGTCAAGAGCCCGTGTAATTCATTAGGTCTTGGGGCTCCCTCCAAAGTTCTTGGTGCGTGGTAATCTTCGAAGGGGAGTGTACCACTTTGGATTAAATTGTTTTTATTAAAATCAATATCCATATCCAATACATCCGAGTCAATATTGAGTGCGCTAATGGTAGGCACTAGACTGTGTCGTTCATTGGTGAAAGTGAAATACTTAGAATCACCCATTTTTTTAAAATCCTTATAATAATCAGTAAATCCGCCTGGAGCAGGGTCGTACGCTAAGGTGGGATAAGGGTTTTTTATGTTTAAAGACGTGTCATTTAAGTTATTATTTGAGGCGTTTAATGCTAGACTATTGTCCAAAGCCATATTGGTAGTAGTATAAATAGATAAACTTGTAAGACCTGCCCATGATAGAGTTGGAAGTATCGCAGGAGGATTAGTTATTGCAAACTGTGCGGTTAAATAGGCCGCTATAATTTGAGTCTGCTGCGCCGCTAAAATGCCCGCTAATGCAGTCGACTGATGCAAAAAAAGGTGAATCATATTGTAATTAATTGATTTTCCTCTTTTATAAATTTCATTTTGAGATTGTTGATTAAAATCACCAACCACTAGCGGTTGCGCTCTTGCCCTAATCCAGTTTGTTCCTTGAGATATATCTTTGGAATACGTGTATGCGTTTTTAGCAGTTATATTAATATTTTTTGCGGCTCCTGATGTTTTCAAATACTCAAAGAAAGGGCTATTCGTTTGCATGAAATTTAAATCATTTGCTCCTTTGGTTTGCAAAACACCCACTTCACTGCCATTGGTTACCGCAAAATTCCTTGTGCTTTTCGGCATCCCAATAGAATCCAAGTAATTTTGAAAAACCAAATATGTGTTTTGGCGCACATCCCCGTCAATATTTTGAATAATTAACTGTTGAAATAATGGGCTCTTTATGATATAACTATCAAACCGTCTCAGTTCATTGGTTCGTCTAAAATATGGCTCCATCTCGAGCAGATTAAGGACATAATCGAGATAGGGTGAAAATAAATTATAGATTTGGGATGAATTGGGTACAGAATTGAAATGATCATTTGCGTCGTTCAAAAAGGCTTGAATGCTAATTGGAATATTTAGCCCCTTATGTGGGGAGTCAAATGAAGTAAACATTCTTGTTCTATGACAACAATCTTGCAATTCCATCTTTCTCAAAGCAACGCGAGCTATAACACCTCCCGTGCCTAATCCCATAACTGCAATTTCTTCATTACTCTCATTAGAATCTAGTTCATTCTTCAAATACTCAATCACTTTTATGAGAAGGTTAGCGTTTCTTTGAACTTCAATTCTACTTGTGGACAAATCTAAAAACACGATATCGTACCCCAAAGAATCCAACTCCTCCAATAAGACGTCTCCAAATCTATAAGGGTTTGGTGAGCCATCAATATCAACAACTCCCTGTGCGAATTGATCCCATCCATAGACTCCATAGCTACTAACCCCTCCATTTTCTCTTGGTCTGTCAAATAGTGCATTTAATGGTCTGTAAATATCCAAACCTTCAACAATCAAAACAGGCTTAGTCAAGACATTGTTATTTTGACTTAACTTTATAGTGGCAATTCCTTGGCCATCACCTTCTGAAAAATCTAAACTTGGGCAACTTACTGATGGAAAAGTGTCAATTTGATAGTCTGCATGATTCTTTCTAATTATCACATCAAGAGTAAATATAGCCAAGGGTGGCTCATTATTATTGGTTGTAGAAACTCTTATTTCATTTAAGCCATGCACAAACCCATGATTGCTTACAGTTAAAGAATTATTAACTCCTTGAAAAATAGAATGGGTGTAATTCTGTCCACCATCAAAACTTAAGTAGAGTAATGAAGGCGTGCTTGTGAAATTATAAACTGATGGAAAAGTAAATGTTACAGGGTCGTTTCCTGAGTCTAAAACTATGTAATCATTAAAAGCAGCGACAGCAAAAACCTCATGTTCCACAAGTGATACGGCAGCGAGGCTGTCAGCATCGTAATAAACAGTGTCGTTAAGTATTGTAATTATTGAATCTCGAACAGGAGGTGTGACAGTGGTGTCATAAGCCCAAACGGTATCACTTAGGTAATCAACAGTTTTCCAGGAAACATTATTATTAGCATCTACTTCTGTCCAAGCATCATTTAGGATAGAATAAGGGAATTTCATTGATCCTAAAATTATTTCGTCACCCGTAGTAGATAATACAGTTTCACGCAACACACTAGGGCTAAGAGGCATTTGCGATAATGTTGTATCAAATGCGGTGTAAAACATAAAATTGTAGAGCTTCCAAAATATATCTGGATTACAAATACTATCTTGGTAACCATCAAAATGCTTAGGATCATGAGCAACCCCATTGATATTCCCATAATCTGAATTATTCTGTAGTAGATTTCCAGAAGGTATCCAATTTGGGTTATTAAGGTTAGAATAGTTCAAACCTTGACTATTACCGATTGTTGGCACAAACAAACCCAAAGCAATCAATAAAACGGCAAGAAAACATCTTGCACTAAATCCCCCTTTTCTAATTGTAAGGGGGGGGGGACATTCCCACCCACTAAAGTAAACTTGTTCATAGTTGAAATTTGTTAAGTTAAATTATGGGTTGAAGTTATTTAAAAATCCCTAACAAAAAATGTTTTGGCGAAATTTTTTCAAATTTGTAGTTTATACCTATAAACAAAAGGGAGAGCATAGGTCGGCTATTGAAATTTTCTTCTTGGTAACAGGCTTTTTCGTAGGGCAATCAAAGCAAATGGATTGTCGGTTTTGCGCAAAATGCTTTTGGGATGGTGCAAAATTGATAAAAAAGGGCTTGGGAAACGTATCGTTATTCATTCCGCGCATATTTCCATAGGGTTTGGGAGTTTGGAAGTTAGGGAGTTAGGCGCGGCGTTTTCGTGACTGCGCTGAGATATCATTCTTCGATTATTTCCGAAGTGGTTTAATGTTGAAAGTTTA
>JAIULY010000200.1 GCA_022565875.1 Schleiferiaceae bacterium
CGCGTTAACCGCTGTGGCATCGAATAGTGTTTTTCAATTTTGTTTTTGATAATAACAATTACCACGCAACCTTTGTAACGTTTCAAGGGTTTTGCATACTAGTAGTTGCGGGCTTTAGGAATCACGTTACACCTAAAAAGCCCTTTTTTAAAACACGCACAGACCGCATGATAACTATTAAAGACCTGCACAAGTACTACCAAATGGGCGCCAACAAACTTCACGTTTTGAAGGGAGTGGATATGACAATAGCTGAAGGCGAATTGGTGGCGATTATGGGGTCATCGGGTTCAGGGAAATCTACTTTACTCAATATTATTGGTATTTTAGATGCCTATGATAGTGGCCATTATACACTAGGTGGCACACCCATTATCCATCTTACAGAAACCAAAGCCGCACAGTATCGCAATCGCTTTTTGGGCTTTATTTTTCAGTCTTTTAATTTGATTGGCTACAAAACAGCCCTTGAAAATGTGGCCTTACCACTTTATTATCAAAAAGTTTCACGATCGAAACGCAACCAGTTGGCGCAAGATTATCTTGAAAAAGTAGGCCTTGGCGACCGTATGGACCACTTGCCAAGTGAATTATCCGGTGGACAAAAACAGCGTGTGGCCATTGCTCGGGCGCTCATAACAGACCCAAAGGTGATACTGGCCGATGAACCCACTGGTGCGTTGGATACCCAAACCAGTTACGAGGTGATGGAATTGCTTAAAGAAATCAATCGCAATGGGAAAACGGTTGTGATTGTTACCCACGAACAGGATATAGCTAACATGACCGATCGCGTGATCCGCTTGAAAGACGGTGTGATTGTGTCAGACAAACGAAATGTTCATGAGCCCGTTTGATCGCGATGTGTGGCAAGAAATCTTTGCCACGTTGAAAAAGAATAAGTTGCGCACGGGACTCACGGGTTTTAGTGTGGCTTGGGGGATTTTTATGCTCGTGATTTTGTTGGGCGCAGGAGAGGGGTTGCGCAATGGTGTGTCTAAAGCCTTTATGGATGACGCCAACGATGCAATTTTCATTTCACCAGCCACAACTTCTCTTCCCTACAAGGGCAACAAACCCGGCAGGCGCATTGAATTTTCGATGGATGACTACGAATATCTCAAAAGCGAGTTTGATCCTAAGCTGGTATCGGCGCGGTATTGGAGTTGGAATGCGAGCGTCAATTATAAAAACGAATACGGTGCTTATACGTTGCGTGGTATTCATGTTGACTACATCGAAATTGAACGCAATAAGGTGGTTAGCGGACGTCATTTAAACCAACGCGACATCGACGAAGCCCGAAAGGTGGTGGTGCTGGGGCGGCTGATGGCGGCGGATATTTTCAAAGACAAAGACCCGATTGGCGAATATCTCATCGTTCGTGGGGTGCCTTTTCGCGTGGTAGGTATTTTTTCAGACGAGGGTGGAGAGCGCGAGGAACGCATTTTTTGCATGCCCATAGCCACAGCCCAGCGCTTATATGCCTTGGGAAACAATATTGGCGATTTGGCGCTAACGCCACCACGCCAAATGACGTTAGATGAAAGTAAAGCGTACGCTTCTCGCATTGCGGCAGATTTTGCCAGAAGACATCAATTTGACCCCAAAGATTTGCGCGCCATCTCTGTTCGAAACATTCGTGAACAAGCGGATATGATATTGGGAATTATTTCTGGTATTCAAGTTTTTGTGTGGATTATTGGACTAGGTACCATTGTAGCGGGGATTATTGGGGTAGGCAACATTATGATGATTGTGGTAAAAGATCGAACCCGCGAGATTGGCATACGCAAAGCCATAGGTGCCACGCCCTGGAGCATTATTTCACAAATCATTCTCGAATCTGTTTTTATAACGAGTTTTTTCGGATACATCGGATTGTTGTTTGGTGTGATTTTGTTGGAGACGGTAGGCCCCAATATGGATTCTGATTATTTTGCCAATCCTGAAATAAACTTTGAAATTGCCATAATAACGCTGCTTATTTTAACTGTTGCTGGCGCCATTGCTGGCTACATCCCCGCGCGAAAAGCTGCCGCTGTGCAACCCGTAGAGGCGCTGAAAAGTGAATAGGCGCCTTGGGAAAACGAGGCCCCTGCCAGGGATTGTAGTGGAAAGCCCGCAGGCGTGTGGCGCGTTGCGGCTTGGCAGTTTGGGAGCGACCCAAGAAGCTGCCAAAATGCCTTAGCAAGCACCGCCACACAACGAGGACTTGAAGCGGAAAGCCCGTTTGGCAGCCAAAGTAAAAAGAGAAATAACATCTTGTAAATACATGTTTGATAAAGATTTATGGAGTGAAATAGCCGCCACACTTGGGCGGAATAAATGGCGGACGGTGCTCACGGCCTTCGGTGTTTTTTGGGGGATTACATTACTCATTATCATGATAGGTAGCGGAAATGGCCTCAACAATGGCGTGAGTAAAAACATGAGCGCTTGGGCTACCAACTCTGTTTTCCTCTGGTCGCAATCGACTACAATGCCGTACAAGGGCTTTGTTCGTGGCAGAGGTATTACGATGGTTCTCGACGATTTAGAGGCTATTCGAAGTGAGGTCCCTGAGGTGTCGCTCATTGTACCCCGCAATCAGTTGGGCGGATTTAGAGGGGCCAACAATGTGATTTACGGCAAAAACACGGGGGCTTTCTCTGTGTACGGTGACTATCCTGAGATTTTGGAGATTGAGAATAAGAACATTCAAACCGGTCGTTTTTTGAACCAACGCGATATTGACGAAAAGCGCAAGGTTTGTGTGATTGGTCAGCGGGTAGTAGAAATGTTATTTACCGACGGACAAGAGCCGATTGGCGCTTACATTCAAATTAACGGTGTTTATTTTATGGTGGTAGGCACGTATGAAAGTTTACGCCAAGACGGTAGGGCTGAGGAAGATCGTCAATCGATTTATGTGCCTTTTTCTACTTTTCAACAAACGTTTAATTTTGGCAAACGCGTAAGTTGGTTTACGTTTATGAGTCAGCCGGATGTTCCGGCTAGTTTGGCAGAAGCTCAGGTTAAAGAGGTACTCAAAAGGCGGCACAGTGTTCATCCAGAAGACCGACGGGCTTTTGGTAGTTTCAATTTGGAAGAGCAATATTTAAAAATGCAGGGCGTCTTTGGGGGCATTCGGATTTTATCTTTTGTTGTGGGGATTTTTACCCTATTGGCAGGCGCCATTGGTGTGAGTAACATCATGTTGGTGGTTATCAAAGAACGCACGCGAGAGATTGGGATACGTCGCGCCGTTGGAGCCACACCGTTTAACATTATTTTTCAAGTGGTACTCGAAAGTGTGACGCTCACTACCATTGCCGGGGTATTTGGAATTATCTTTGGCGTTTGGTTGCTCGAATTTGTCGATTACGGTTTACAGGTATCAGGCGCTGCTGATGGTGGATCTTTTGTGAATCCTAACGTGGGCATCCAGTTGGTGCTCAGCGCATTGGGTATTCTTGTTGGCGCTGGGCTATTAGCTGGCATCATCCCGGCATTGCGCGCAGTACAAATAAAACCCGTAGAGGCACTTCGCAGCGAGTAATGACAACACACACAACATGCATATTCCACTAGCAGAACGCATGCGCCCACAGCGCATAGAAGACTACATCGGGCAACAGCACTTGGTAGGTGAAAAGGGATTTTTGCGCGGTGCCTTACAAGCCAAGTTGGTGCCTAGCATGATTCTTTGGGGTCCTCCTGGCGTTGGTAAAACCACACTAGCCAACCTGATGAGCAAGGCCGTTGATGTGCCTTTTTACAGCTTGTCTGCTATCAACAGTGGTGTTAAGGAGGTACGGGAAGTCATTGCGCAAGCAGAGAAAAACGGTTTGTTCAATCGCGGCACTCCCATTTTGTTTATCGATGAAATTCATCGCTTTAGCAAAAGCCAACAAGATGCACTGCTGGGCGCTGTGGAACGCGGTACCATTACGCTTATTGGTGCCACCACCGAAAATCCAAGTTTTGAGGTGATTCCAGCTTTGCGGTCGCGTGCCCAAACATATGTATTGCAACAGCTTTCCAAAGCAGATTTGGTGGCCATGGTAGATAAAGCGTTGGCTGAAGACACCGTTCTTAAAAATCTAAAATTAAAGGTTTTGGAATATGAGGCCTTACTAGCACATAGTGGTGGGGATGGCCGAAAGTTATACAACTTATTAGAATTGGTGGTCAACCAGCCTCATAAAGGTGAATTGGTGATTACCAACGCATATGTGGCCAGTTATCTTCAAGAAAAGACCATTGCGTATGACAAAGGTGGGGAGCAGCACTATGATGTTATTTCTGCGTTTATCAAGTCTGTTCGCGGCAGTGACCCCAATGGTGCGCTGTATTGGTTGGGTAGAATGTTGGCCGGTGGTGAGGACGCCAAATTTATTGCCCGGCGCTTACTCATTCTAGCTAGCGAAGACATTGGAAATGCCAACCCAACAGCGTTGATAATGGCAAATAATTGTTTTCAGGCCTTGGAGCGCATTGGAATGCCAGAAGGACGCATTATTTTGGGGCAGTGTACTACGTATTTGGCCGCGAGTCCAAAATCTAACGCGAGCTATATTGCCACGGATCAAGCATTAGCAAAAGCAAAAGAAACGAGTGACTTGCCTGTACCTCTGCCGCTGCGCAACGCCCCTACACAGCTGATGAAAGAGCTGAATTACGGTATGGATTATCACTATGCGCACAACTATCCCGGCAATTTTTATCCCCAAGAGTTTTTGCCAAATGGCCTCGAAGGCACTGTCTTTTACGATCCTGGACAAAACGAAAGAGAGGCTGCACTGCGCAGGTATTTGAAGAGCAAGTGGGGTGAGAAGTATGGTTATTAAGGTCTATGAGGCAGGATAGAACAATTCGCTTGCTGTTTTTATAAAACTTTTCTCCCTCGAAAAGTCCCTTTCTGCTGAAAGCTGACTTTTCAGCAATTTTTTGAATTCTCATTAACAATTAGTTAGCTCTGGTCCAAAAAATCCCTCCGCGTCGATTTTAATTGAAATCATCCTTTTCGGAGCGGACGCAACTTTTTAATCAACAATCTGTCGGTCATTGTATTAATGGCTTGGCTACTTATTTTATAAGGGTGTAATGCGGTGCGGATTACAATGACTTTATAGGTTGATTTAGTTCAAGTTAAATTGTAGTAACGCAAAGAAAATGGGAAGCAATGGAAGTACTAAGCACTTTTAACAAAGGTGCATTTACTAGCCTTACTGAGTCGCACAAAAGCAGGAAGCAA
>JAIULY010000201.1 GCA_022565875.1 Schleiferiaceae bacterium
CAAAAATAAAAAAGAATCTAAAACCTACAGATAGTACTGAAGTATTTTTATTTAAAATTTAACAATTATTAGCATTTTGAGGTAAACAAGGGGTGGGATTAGGTAAAATGAAGATGAACCGGTTTTTAGAAAGTGGTGATGGAATGTTGGGTGGGTTGATGTTTAGCGAATTAGAATGTAGGCTTTGATTGCTCGCGAATTACCGACAATAATAAATTGAATGTCAATGGATTCATGTTTACTTTTGCGTGTAACATGTAAGCATTTGAAATTATACGCTTATCACCAAACTTCTTACATTTTGGAGATAAGCGTATAATAAAAACTGGTAATTCCTGTAACCTTTAGCTTCACCCCAAAAAACAAAATCACACATCAAAAAACCCACCAACAAACCTTTGGTCACACGGTGAATCAAAACAAAGTTACAGGCAACGGCTTGCACCCTAAATGTGCGAAAGTAGGAGAAATGGAGAAGGGTCTTTTTTAGAAAGTGGCGATTGAATATTTAGTAGATTATTGCTTAATCAAGTATAAATACAAAAATTGCTTAGCGTAATGTGCAATTCTTTGCTGTCAGAGTTGAATGAATTTTATTTTGTAGCAAAAGCTGTCGTTTAAATTATACGCTTATCACCAAATTTCCTATATTTTTGGAAATAAGCGTATAACAGAAAATTTGACATAATCCTAAGAATTTGAATACAAAAGCTCCAACTCCCTCACCTCATTAACACAACTTCCAACAGCTATTCTTACATTTATGGTGATATCCGTATATATTCAATTGCCCCTTGATTCTTACAATTATGAAAACATCAGTATAAAAATTTCAATCCCCCAATTTCCTCACCTCAATAACACGACCTCCAACAGCTATTCTTACATTTATGGTGATATCCGTATATATTCAATTACCCCCCCCTCAATTCTTACATTTATGGTAATATCCGTATATATCCAATTGCCCCCTCAATTCGTACAATTACGGAAACATCAATCCGATAATTCCCCTTCCTCCCCCTCAAAAAAAACTAAACACTTCGATTCGCTAATATTATCTTTTCCCGGCCCACCGTCGTCTTCATCATCCCAAAAGATATTGTATACTTCTCCCCTTTTATCTCCGTTACCTCACCAGGCTGACGCGAGTTTATCAACTTGACGGAATCACCAACCTTTATCTCCTCACTCAATATCTCATGCAAATGTGCCGCCTTCTTCTTGCTCATGTGCTTTTGCTTGGTCTCACTCTCCGCTAACTTTTGACCCGCACTCTCATTGAGAAACTTCACAAAGCGACTAACTACCGCCTTTTTGTTCTTTGCTGTCGGAATCTTTACATAACCGTTCACCAACTGCTCAAACCGCTTACCCCAGCGCAAATGTTCACTGCTTTCCTCGTTCAAATTGGCCTGCTTTGAAACTTTCTCCTCTAACCGCGATATCTGTTTCTCGTGTTTTGCCTTAATTACCTCTAACTCCTGCAATCTGGTGGTCATCTTTTGACGATCAGCAACCAATTTGTTTTTTTCGTCTTGAATGAAAACTAAAAGCGAATCTAATTTAATGGTCTGATCGGATAATATGGTCTTGGCTTCAGCTACCAATTTCTTCGGAATGCCCGCTCTTGTGGCTACCTCAAAAGTATAACTACTCCCAGGCATGCCACTCTGCAAAACATACTCGGGCTCAAAGGTCTCTTTGTTAAAACGCATTGAGCCATTCGCCACTCCAGCTAAGGATGAGGCCAAGGCCTTTATTCCGTTGTAATGGGTGGTTACTACCCCAAAGGCTTTGTATTGATTCAGCTTTTTTAAGAAAACCTGCGCTATGGCTCCTCCCAAATCAGGGTCCGAACCGGAACCAAACTCGTCTATCAATAACAAGGTGTCGCTGTCGGCCCATTGTAAAAAGACTTTCATCTTTTCTAATTTGGAACTGTACGTGCTGAGTTCATTTTCAATGCTTTGACTATCGCCTATGTCGCCAAAAATATGCTGGAAAACACCTATCTTCGACTTGGGATGTACAGGTATCAATAGCCCGGACTGTATCATCATACTCATCAAACCCGCAGTTTTTAACGTCAGTGACTTCCCCCCAGCATTTGGCCCACTTATAACTATCATGCGCGTTGCTGCTGATAGCTCTAGGTCTAATGGAATTACATTGCGCCCTTTTTGCTTGTTGAAGTATCGCAACACAGGGTTTATCGCTTGAACTAATTTTAAATGGGGATGATTTACCAATTCGGGCATCACAGCCCCTTCTGCAAAGGCATACCTACCCTTGGCGTGTAGAAAGTCTAAACGCGCCATTGACTTCGAAAAAATAAGTAGCACCTCTCGATAAGTGGACACAAAAGTGGTTAGCGCTGTTAGAATTCGCTTGATTTCTTTGCGTTCTTCGTCTACTAAGTAGGCAATCTCGTTGTTGATTTCTATCGTTTCCGCAGGTTCTACAAAATACAGGGAGTTTTTGCTAGAACTACCGTGAAAGATGCCGTTGACACGTCCTTTGTGTGCTGCATTGATAGCTAATACACGCCGTGTATCGTGCACCGTTTCTCTAAAGTCGCCGAGAATGCCTTGCTCATTGTACTTCTGCATGCTCCTGTAAAATATACGGTCTGCTGCAGCTCGGCGCTTTCCCAGTTGGGTTCTGATTTTTGCCAACGCCGGAGAGGCATTGCTCTTAACTTGCCCGTTCTTTTCAAAAACACGGTCTATAGCATCTATGATTTCGGTGTTCGGTGGAAAACCTTTAATCAACGCTGCGCACAAGGGCACTAACTCCTCGTTGTTCTGAAAAAACCGGTACAAATAATTGTAGCGCTCGGTTAAATCTCGCAAATCCATAAACTGCTCCGCCGTAAGCATAGCATTGGCTATTCGCAACAAGGATAAGGGTTTGCTAATGTCGGCTGATGCCAATGCAGGAACTGAACGACCGCTTTCGTAAATGGCTAACATCTCATTTACTAAAGCTAACTCGTCTTTTATAATCTCAAAATCGGCAACGGGTACTAGATCGAGTAGCTCTTGCCGCGCCTTGGGGGTTACAGCATAAGCAGCTACGTGCTCTTTTACTATGGTGTATTCGATGCTTTCTGTTAAATTCTCTGGGTAAACTTTCAATGCTTTGGATGTCTTTGGAATGATGGATTACGTTGCTATTTACAAACTGTTTTACAAATTGCAACACAGTGTGTAAATTCTTGCTGTACCGCAAAGGTATAGCAATGCACTCTTTTGCTAATCGCAATTAAAAACACACCCGACTAAAAGAAGTTTTGCCCCAACATCTCATTTTTTACTGTATTGCCGTTGGCGACAACAGTCTGCTCGAAAACTCAATTAGTTGAAGTTGAGTTGCCAACCTATCCGAAACTGTTCTGTCCACCGTATAGGGTCAATGACTTCCTCACTGAGAATTTTGAAGTACTGAAACTTTATCATCGAATCAAAACCTTTGATTTGATAAGCTAAAGCTGCTGAAATCCGCTGGGAATTGCCTGGAATCAGGTCATTGAGGTCTAATTCTTCATACCTCAACGAAAATATTGTCCCCCATGATTTTTTAAAGTAATTCAGTTGTGATACATACCCCCCAGCCAATATAAATCCGTTGGTTTCTGAAACAGGCAGCCCTTGAAAAAGAGGATCATTCTCGTTTTGAGGTGTTATGCGAAGTTGATGGATTTCGAAAAGACCTGAAAAACCTAGATATTGAAATGCGACATCCATGCCATAGGCTAAGCGTTCCCCATTGATTACTTTTAATCCGTATTCACCTGTGGCAAATGCTGGAAATGCGCGCCCTTCAGGTAGGTTTTTTTCTGTGTACCGGGCATTCACACCCAAAGCAAACATCGGTATGGGCGTAATACGGGTGTCGATGTCGCGATAACGATAACGCGAAGGGTAAGCCACATCTACGCGGCCAACATACTCTAACCCCCCGCTTGCATCATTGTCGCCTCTTAGAGTGATTTCGCCAAGCCCCGTATAAACACCTCCATACACATTGACGCGTTGCCGCCAAAAATCTTTCATGAGAGTGATGCCAACATCGCGTCTGCTAAATAGGTTGCCGCGTACAATTTGTGCGCGTTGCCAGTAAACAGTTTGTGTAAATGGAACCAATGAACTCCTCCCATAAAACAACTTTCCATATCCAAACTGAACATCCATAAAACGCAAACCTTTGTATTTGATGTAGGCATCCATCAAACCCGGGTTTTCTGGGTCGATTTCGCCTGACGCCATTGATGCGAGGTCTACAAAGTCAACTTGAAGTTCGTATTCGTAAAGTTTATCTATGCGCCCCTCTATCTGAAGCTGTGCATCACGCAAACGAAAGCGGTCTTTATTCCGATTGTTTTCGTCAGGTTTGAGTAAACGTTGGTTGTAATAAGCAGCAACTCCGCCACTTATTTCCATGACATGCCGACCATTACTCAACGTTACTTGAGCCTGAATACAATGCGGCAATAGCAAAGGGAGCACTATAAATAGGAGAATCTTTTTCATTGGGGTATAGCAAATCGGTACAGGCGTTCCATGTCATCAGAAACAATAAGCATGTGGTTGTTGTGAAAGGCAATGCCCTCGGGATTGATAATCGGGATATACCAACGGCCTACCTCTTCATAGGTCAAAGGATTGATTTTGATGACCTCCATGTCTTCATCACTAAGCAACCAAAGGTGGTCGTCATAATAAGTCGCTGCTGAAATGTCACGCGCAATCCCCTCTAGATAAAGCTCGTTTATCAAACGCATGTCACTGTCTATCTCTATTAAATAAATGGGGTCTTTCTCGGTGAGCATTACGAATACACCTTTCTTCTCGTTGTAGGTTAATGACTCATAACCTTTGTTGCGCCCACCAGAATAGGGAAATACTACTGTCCGCTGTAGCTGGAGTGTTGCCACATCAAAAATCCTTATTTTTCGCGTAAACTCTTCCACAATGTATACGTGATCATGGTTCGAATAAACGCCTTCAACATCAATCCCTTCAAAATCTGCTGTGCGCAATATTTTGCCTTGTGCATTCATTTCGTGAAGAAATCCATTGTCACTGACAACAAAATAGGTGCTGTCGCCAACCACATTTACACAAATGTCTGAAGGCTCTGCTACTTCTGTATGAACGTAATCTATAGGTTTGAGCTTTGGCGGATGCAAAAGCATTAAAA
>JAIULY010000202.1 GCA_022565875.1 Schleiferiaceae bacterium
TAAAATAGCTCGTGATTTAATATATCAGAAAGAAGATTTCTCGCTTAAAAAAACTCAGACAGCTTAGGCGCGATTAAAATTTTGGAGAGGGAACTCAAAAAGGTGCTAAAGGGAGCGCACCAAAATTGCAACTGATAATATAGTACTAGAGGCTGCCGCAAATTAAGATCTTTCACCAATAATAGATATAACGTCTTGATAATTGTGCTTCAATCCTATTTCCCAATTTGAGACCTTGTCATTCAACAGAAAACACACTTACTAATCATAAGTCAGGAAATATTGAGCCATTCAGTAAAGTCACGACATGCCAAAAGTTGACTTATCAGGATATTTTTGAATAATCACAAAAAATTAGTTAGCTCCGGTTCAGAAAATCCTTTCTCAATGCTATGGATGGAAATCACTACTGCTGTAGGGGGACAAAAATTAAATAATCTAACTAGTAGCGAACTATTAAATGCTGTCGTAAAATTTCTCGAAAGAAAAGTTAGGCTACCTCCCCTACTAATCTAAAAAGGAAACAGGTAGTGTATTTTTAAAGGTATTGATGCGGACATAAAACTTCTTTCCAGCGTAGCGCTTGAGTTCTTTGGTGCTGATGGAAAGTTTTTGGGTGAGTACTTGATCGCATTCGCCGGCGTTTTCTACCTCTATAAAAAGGGAAACTGTAGGTGGGTAAGCCTCTTGCACTCGACCATCCCAATGCACAGTAATTTCGCCCTCACGACAACCACTATAATTGACCACTACTTCTAAACAAGGATTTTGAAATGCTATACTCTCCACAAATACACCCGGAGCATTGGCCATAATTAACTGATTCACTTCAATTTCAAGTCCACACGAGTCTGAAACCACCATAAAAGGAGCCGTTTTGTTTTCTCGCTCTGCTGCATTTTTCTGAATGGCTTCTTCGGTTCTGGTAAACAGGTTGCAACTAGTTGCTAAAATAACGATGAGCAATCCTGTTGTAATAGCATTTAATGACTGCATAAATTGGATTTTGATGGTGCTCCAAAGATAGCACAATAACTACGAAAAAACTGGATGTGTAATTGTTCGCTCATCTGATGGCACACTGTTTTGGAAACACCGCGACTGAGAACTTGCTCGGGTCACCTTCCATACTTTCTTCCTATCGCTGAAATGCACCCCATTCCCAAAAGTGGAGTGGGTCAATCTTTTCAAAGCTAATGGCACTCGGTTGCAAAGCTAACGCAAAATCAACGGCTTGGGCAAAGGCTAAGGAGGCTGCTGGGGTCAAAAAAAGTGCGGGTTCCCATGATGTTGTACGATTACTACTTCCTCTATTCAATCTCCGATAATAGGAACTTATCACAACCTTTGTTCCCGTGTTGGACGCTCTCATTTTTACTTCTAGGCGATGCTCCACTTCGCTTTTTAAAATCCCTCGTCCTTTAGAGGCCAATAGAAACTTTTCGTCGTCTGTAAACTCCCATTCATATCCCATTTCTACTGCTCGTTGCTCCAACCTTTTGAAGCAAACTGCCGCTGGTATGTTGTCAAAATCGACTACCACAAACTCGGCGTATAGGGGTATGGTTTCCACAATGGCATTGTTTGGACCATAGTAACTTAACAAAGGGTTTTTTGACATCGCACCCTTGCAAAACAAGAAGGGGCGCCAACATTGCAAAAATGAATAAAGGTTTGGTTAACCTTGAAGGGTATTGTGGCTTCATGGTGACAAATGTATTAAAAACTCCAATTCGTTTTTTATTCAACATCAAAAGTAGTCTGTTGCGATCTTGGCCTAGTAAAACGGGGATGAGAAAAATCTCCCGTTTCCAGAAAATAGAGCGGATCTATGGTTTCGTATTGCAACCGAGCACCACCAAAGTCTTTTATTAAATAGGCTGAAAAAATGAAAGCATCGGATGCTGGGTTTGCACCAAAACTAGCTACTCTATTGGTTTGCAGGCGTGGATATAATGTTCTCGATTCTACTCTGACAAATGTACATATCACCACTTTCACCCCTTCATATGTATCTCGTATTTTAATTTCCATTTTTTGGCTGACGCGAGAATTTGCCATAACATAATTCTGAGTGGTAATTAACATCCGTTCCTCATCTGCTATATCAATGAAAATTCCATTATTTTGTAAATGCCTTACGAATGCAGGAAAAAAATCTTTAGCATTCCTATTTTGGAAATCTGCAACAATAAAAGTAGCTCCATGAGGAATGTCCCTTATCATTTCCGCATTAGGATGGTTGTATATACCACCAACATACAGCGACATACAAGCTGATGTTGAGAAAAATATAGCGACTAGAAGTAGGATTTTAGCAAATGAGTTGCGAGTGAAAATTTTGGATACTTTAAGTAGTTGAATCATGGCTTAAAAATTTTAGGTAAAAAACTCAAAAGAAACCTCCTTTTAGACTACAATTACGAACCACCCCGGCATTGCTTTCCGAAAAAAGATTGAAGATGCCGTGTGTATTACAAAAACAAAACCACGATGCCACTTTGATCAAAATAAATAATAGGTAGCGATAGAATTATATTATTTCATCTCAAAAAGGAGATGCTAATGGAATTTTTCATAAATTCGTCCAATCACAAAAAAAACAACACTAAAAAAACAAACTCACATGAACGCACACTACATTCTTGTCCCTGTTGACTTTACAGAATATTCAGAAAACGCATTGCTACATGCCATAGAGGCGGGCCATAGCTGGAAAACAGGCATCCAACTTTTGCATTTGGTAAAAAACGAAGAGGATATTGCAGCGGGTGAGACCAAACTCCTTTCGCTCATCCAAAAGCACAATGATGCAGACGTACCCATGATTCCGCATTGCATGGTGGGCAAGCCTATTGAAATTGGCAAAATTGCCGAAGAGAAAAAAGCCGCCTTAGTTTTTATGGGTACCAACGGCGGCAAGGGTTGGGCAGACTTTTTTGGGCCTGGTGCACTTCGTGTTTCTTATGAAAGTCCCGTACCCGTAATCATTACCCACCTCTCTCCTATTCCCAAAGATATCAAAACTGTGATTGTACCCATAGACCGCGATGTGGCCAACAAACAAATTCTGCAACAAGTAGTGCGAATTGGAAAATTTTGGAAGTGTAATGTAGTGCTGGTTGCAGCTGGTTATGACGACGAATTTCACAAAAATAGGGTGCATCGCAACTTAAATTTTGCTAAAAATTATCTTGCAGATTATCATATAAACACCTCCGAAGAGCACACCTACGCCAATTTAGATTACACCGATCAAATATTAAAAATCAGTAAGAACCACAAAGCCAACCTCATCGCGTTTATTGCGAAAAAAGGATCGGGTATCTTTAATTTCGGCACAAACGGCTTTGACGAAAAACTACTCACCAACGAAATGCGAACGCCCATATTGATAAGCACACCCAACGAAGAAATCAATGGGGTGGATCTATTTCACGTCTATCAATAAATGAAACTATGGCCGAAATAGCCCCATTTGTTTTGTTTGACGCAGATCAAGCAAAGCAATTTACCAGCCGCCGCGATGGCGAAACAAAAATTGGAGAGGCGATTGCCACTCCAGATCCCGGAGAAACTCTAGATGTGTTTTTATCTCGCGAGGCGCTACAGTATGTAATTATTGGCATCCCTGAGGACATTGGTGTCATTGGTAATCATGGGGTTGCTGGAGCCAAAGCAGGCTGGGAGGCCTTTTTAAAAGCCTTTTGCAATGTGCAATCCAACACCTTTATCCCCATCGAAAAGATGGGGATTTTGGGTAATTTTGAATTGAAACATGCCTATAGGCGATTGGAAGATGCCCCACCCGATAAACAAATTGCTGAGGCCCGCCAACTAACTGCATCCATCGATCAAGCCGTTTGGCGGATGGTGTCGAAAATTATAGCGAATAAAAAAACGCCCATCCTCATTGGCGGGGGGCACAACAACAGCTACGGAAATCTTAGAGGATTATCAAATGGCTTGGGCAAACCCGTAAATTGCATAAACCTCGATCCCCACGCCGACCTACGCCCTAGGGAAGGGCGGCACAGCGGCAATGGTTTTCGCTACGCCTTAGAAGAAGGTTTTCTAAACTATTATCTCGTGTATGGGTTGCACGAAGGATATAACAACAGTGAAATCATTTCCCTTTTCAATTCCAAAAAAAACCTCCACTTTATTAGTTTCGAGGATATTATCGTTCGCAGAAAACTCGCCATCGACCAATCGCTCGACGCCTCTCTCGCTTTTGTATGTCGCGCTCCCTACGGCATAGAGGTCGATTTAGATAGTATTGCACGCATGCCGAGTAGTGCCATTTCACCAAGTGGAGTCTCTCCGGAACTCGCGCGGTCTTTTGTGCATAAAATGGCACACCACCACAACGCAAAATACCTTCATGTTTGCGAAGGCGCTCCCAGTCTAGGGGGGCGTTTGGGTGAAAAATATGTGGGCAAAATGACGGCTTATTTGGTGGCTGATTTTGTGAAGAGTCACAATAGTATAACGAGTTAGTGTTTGGTAAAACACACAATTAAAAGTCTTGTCAACGGTACTGCAACTTTGCTAGGAAATATGGTTCTCCATTTATGCATGCACCGATGCGAAAACTTATATTGAACTATATTTTTTTTTCCCTTTACACGTGAAGCCGTCCATTATTCTCTGATTGATGAAAATCATTAACCTAATCAGTTTTAAATGAATGATGGGCATTGAAATTCAAATAATAAAACACGATACCCTCCTCAGCCATTCAACCATTACAACGAAAAAAAAGTTTTATGAAATATCATTTTACCACCCCTAGAACCCCTACACAACAAACCATAGCCATCATTTTAGATAAACTTTTACTGACGTTAATCATTTTACTCATCCTTATTCTGGTAACCTTAAAAGAAACCTCTTCCCTAAAATGAGTACTATTAATAAATTCACCCATTTTTGTGTTGGTTTGGATCATCGCATTTTTTAGGGGGGATAATGGTTATTTAGTTGCCTGTAGCATTGAAAACACAGCCGCAGTTTTGACATTACGCACCAACACCCTGACGCACAACGAGGTAATTTTCTCCTCTGAAGAAATAAGGATTCGCTCGGTTTCTTTTCAGTCACAACCCATTCCAAAGATGTTTCACAGTGTAATAGTTCGTTTTACCAACGCTGATGGTGTTCACGATAAAATCATCATAAAAACCCAAAACAA
>JAIULY010000203.1 GCA_022565875.1 Schleiferiaceae bacterium
GTATTTACGGATTGGTTTAATGTTGAAAGTTTAAGGTTTAACTGATGTTTCTTTGAGGTTAGATTCGCGATTGATTTTGCGATTCTTTTTTGGAACACAGAGTTCCACGGAGTTGGACACGGAGTGGCACGGAGGGCTTGGGAAACGTATCGTTATTTATCTCACGATCCTTTTTTGGAACACGGCGTTCCACGGAGGATTATTTTTGATGATCGATTTGTGATTTTAATTCTAGGCGTAAGTAGTATTTTTAGTGTGGCAAAAAAAATCTCCACGTGGCACATCGTGTACATCAAAAACTAGGGTATGTCATCAACTAACTCGGTCGTGACTCACTATACCTTTTCGAATGTCCAATGGCTTAATTGAGACATTCACAAACTGTAGTATTGCCACTATTGTCTAGAGGAAGGGAGGCACCGGAAAATCCTTTTCCCTGACAACAACTCAAACACTCCTGAAAATCCCTTGTTCGATTGGCACAAGCGGACGGGTCATTGGGATTTTCTTTTTTACAAGCCGTAAAACTGAGTACTCCTAATCCTAATAGAAACCCTAAAAATAATTTCTTTTTCATAAATATGTTCTTTAAAAATTAACGCTTAATCTTTCACTCCCTTGGAATATTTGATTACACTCAAAAGAAGTGTTGCGACCTTTAGATTTAAATTTAAAAATAGTCTCAATCATTGGATGTGCAAAACAAATCCTTTGGCAACTCAAACTAAATGTACCAGATATGAACTTACCCAATAGGTTTGTTCCACACTTTTATTTCCTCCTTGCCGTTTATGCCCCCTAAAACTTCTACTTGAATGCCGTCGCTTAACCCAAGTTTTACAGGAACCATTTTAAATTCACCCTCCTTAACGAACACCTCTACAAAGGGTTTTCCGTTTTCGTATTGGACCAAGCTTTCTTTTATTGTCAATACATCTTCGCGTTTGGCCAATACGATATCGGCATTGGCACTGTAACCAGCTCGGATAAAATAGCCGCTTTCGGCCAATAGCATTTGTGCGCGAATCTCAAACTGAATGGCCCCATTGGCCTCACTTCCCTTTGGGGCAATGTACTCTAATTGCGCAGGGAAAGTTTCGTTTTCTATGGCGCCGATGGAAACCAACAAATCCATACCTTCCTTAATCTTTCCAACTTCGGATTCATCAATTAGTCCTTCGAAAATCATATCGTTCATGTTGGCAATTACCGCGACTGTGGTGCCATCGTTGAATTGGTTGGATTCGATAACTTGATTACCTTTTCGAACGGGAACGTCTAATACCATCCCGCTTACCGTTGCTTTCACTAGTGTAATGGAGGTTTTACCCGCTTTTTTGGAAGCGCCCTCGCGAACAATTTCCAGATTTTCTTTTGCTGCTTCCAACTCAGTTTGGGCGTTTTTGTACTGTAGTTCAATTTGTTGGAACTCTCTTTCTGGAATAACCCCTTGATTGAAAAGGCTTTTGTTTCTGTCAAACTCAGCTTTATTGGTTGCCATGGTGTTTTTGGCAATCGCCAAGCGGTTTTCCGCTTGGTTGAGCGCTGCCATGTTGGGTACGATGCGAATTCGTGCTAACAAATCGCCAGCCTTTACTTGGTCCCCTGGCTCTACAAAGAGTTCTTCAATAATGCCGGAAACTTGCGGCTTTATTTCTACATCTTCTCTTGGATTTATAGAACCCGTAGCCACAGTTTTTTTGATGATGGTGGCCACATAGGGAGCTTCTGTGTGAAAACTATAGGGCTTTTTTTGCGATTTGTTGAAGAGATAAAACAAGGTATACCCAAAAATCGCTACTACGGCAACGATGAAAAATGTGCGAATGACTTTATTCATAAAAATGATTTCCTAAGAAAATTGTGTGAACCAGATGGTGGTAATAGTGCATAAATGTTAGGCCTTCATTACACGAGTCCATCAATAATACCCTCTACGCAATCGCTGGACAATTTGTTCGTAGCTGATATTTAAAATAAAACGTGTGTTACTAAAATAGCCTGGGGTTTGTAAATAGTTGGTATTGAAATCCTGAATGGGCAAATAGAACTCTAGAAAATCGGATAAAATAGAAATGCGAACCCCGTAGCCCCAATAGAAATCTTCCCAATTTCCTGCAAAGCCAGCATCACCATAAACCCCAAAGAATTTCCAAATGGGTAGTGCGACATTGGTAGTCATCATCCAATTACCTGAAAATACCTCTGTACCTGATTTAAATCCTCCATCGGTTACAAAAAATTGCCGACTCCAAATTCCAGAGAGGTCTGAGCGACCTAGAAGGGCATAATCAAAGAGGTAATCTCGCGTGCCACTCAAACCAAAATCGTAGAAAGAAGTTTCGTTTGCGTTGTTCTTCAAGAATAGCCCACCAAAACTCCGCCATATCAGCCATTTTTTGTTGGGTAGCATCCATCGTTTATCATAATCCAGACTTACTTTGCTGAAATTTGAGGCTTGCTGAAAATCAAAACGCAGCGTAAAAGGCGACAAAATACTCACGTTTTCCCACCAATACCGAATATCAAACACATCGTAACTTGCTCGATTTAGATCAAATGCATTTTGATTTTCGCCGTCAAATTGATTGGGAACCTCTCGGTTGACAGCAACCAACCGCATTTTTATTTTGTGGATGTTCTCACTTCTAGGCGTGGGTTTTCTAAAATAAAAACCGATAGCTGGAGACAATCGGGTAAATGACAAATCATCCGCATAGTGATAATACCGACCAAAAAATCCAACATAAATGTGGTGGAACCAACCTGATCGTGGGGTGATGTTGTATGTAAAGCCCGCAGAACCCGTTAGTTTACCCGTATTTGTACTAAAAACAGGTGCTACGCTGTACTCTATTTTTTTTCTTAGGATAGAGGTGTTGAACACATTAAAACCCAAAAGGATACCATCATAAGCATTGTAGTCAGTGATGGGGCTCCAAAATAATTGTGTTTTCTCAGGATTTTCTAAACCTCCAAAAAATTGGAATTTTAAGGGTTGCCATTGTGGAAAAAGCCCTTGGGTGCGCGTGTAGTTGTCTTGATTGTTCCACTCAGGGGTTTCGTTTTGGTAATCAATATACAGGGCATCAAAATCATCAAAGTGAAATTGAACGAGTTTCTCGCCTTCAAACCCATCATACCACAGGGTAATTATGGGTTTTCCGTCGCGAATACCGGTTATACTAAACGGAGTGGTAAGGTCGCCTTTATTTTTTACCGTCACGCCAAGGGTATAACTGCATTTGTGCACCGCGGTTATTGTGTAGTTTAATCGCTTGTTAGTGTGCAAAATATCCTCAGACCACCAACTGATGTCTTTGTTGGCAAAGTATTGAATGGCAGCCATTAAATCAACATGGCCACTAGATTGATTTTCATAGTTTTCAAACCAGCGACGCAAGCCCCGCAAGAAAGTTTTTCGGGAAACAAACGATTGTAAATAGCTGAAATTTAAGGCCGCTTTTCCTTCGAGCACGGCCAAAAAATTGCCCTTTGGGTGTTGGTCAAATGGGTCACTCAAGGGTTGGTCTAATGAGAGCCGCGCCATGTAAAGAAAATACAATTGCTGCTCGTAGTTGCTGTTGTATTGATCGAGTTCTAAAAATCGTGCAAACCAAAAGGATGCGTATGGGCCTAAGAACTTTTTATCGGGATAGTTTTGTTGGGTAAATTGTTGTTTGATAAATTCAGGTAAACCTGTGTAGAACCACGTTTCGGTTAGTTGTTGAATGTTGTAATGGCCTACTAATAAAGCTTTTGTCCATTGTTTCACCAGTTCTATTTCAAAATCCATCCGGTGGTCTTGGTATTCCATGGTAATGAGGTGGGGGGAAGGAGGGGGAACAGATCCCTTGGTTACCATGGCAATGCGCACGGTATCGGGAAGGGCAATACCTGTAAGTTGCTCCAAAAATGCCTTTACCTTAAAAACCGCTTGAGACGCTGAAAAAGTCGGTGGGAATTCTTCCTTTATTCCTAGGTGAAGTTGGCCGCTACCATCGGGAAAAGCAGTTGTTAATTCGTAATAGCCATCTCCGCAGAGTACTGTAAATGAGTTGCTCATCTCACCATGTGATCGTCCGGTGAGGATGCGCTTTGGTTTACTTGAAATACTGTAATCTTTTAAATTACAGACACACTGTCCTGTTTGGGGTAATTCTAGTGCCACTTCCCATGTTTTTTTGATGGGATTGTCAAATAATTTGGTGTTGTTATTAGCTCGTGCAGCATTTTTCGTTCTGTTGTGGTGAAGTTCTGGCCACAACTGACTAACTTGAAAAAAAGAACTGGTTGTGTTTAGGCTTTTTCCAACGGCATTAATAGCAATATCAGGTAATAGTTGACGAAAATATAGCGTGAAAATGAAAGTTCGATCAGAAAGTTCTTCATTTACCAAACAGTAAGACCAATCGATTGAGTAGTTATGTACAAACAGCACGTTACCGTTAACAAAAACAGAATCTAAATGAAAAGCGCCTTTGTTTTTGTTGAAGTGGAGAATAGTGTTTTGATTTTCAATGAGCTCTTGATACAAGGAACTGCCTTTTTGGTAGGCATTACCCCAATGACGAATCCAAAGCGTATCGCCTGTTGAAAAAGCGGCTTGCATTGAAACGGTTAGTTTTCCCGAAAATGAAAAATCTTTGACCGCAAAAGCACCTTCAAGCTGATAATGGGGTACTGTTTCAGATGCTACAGCAGGTAGCCCGATTAAAAAAACTAGAAATAGACGGAAAACCCAATTGGCGCGCATTAGCTATTTTCTTCCTCGATAGCAATTGACTCTATATTCTTTTTTAACAGGCTCAAACTCTCTTCAAAGTCTTTCCCTACTTTTCTATCCATACTCAAAATAACCCAGCGAAAGTAAAAGGGCATTTCCCCCTCAAAAGTCCAAGTTACTTTGGTTCCGCGATTTTCTGGTGCAAAAGAGAGTGTCCCAACACTTCCAAGTCGGTTGTTGTAATAGACTTCGTAGTCAATGGTTGTTGGCCGCACTACTTTGGTAAACAAAAACTTACCAGAAGTCCCTTTTTTGTCATCAAAAAAAACAGACGCACCTGAGCCACTCGAGGGATTTGAAACGGTTAAATCCAGCGTGTCGCCCTGAAACCACATAGTCCAACTTTCAAAATGGGACAAATCTCCGGTGTAAGCAAATAC
>JAIULY010000204.1 GCA_022565875.1 Schleiferiaceae bacterium
AAAGAAAGTTCAGGGTCAAATTGGAAACTATGAGTAGCAGGGTTTGGGTACAATGACAGTTTTACTGGCGCAATAAGATCGGCAGAAAAGGTGTTGGGATCAAGCACCACTAGCGTAAAACCTGACTGTTGTCCACGGTAAATCAAATTGCCGTTGGCATCCATTCCCAAACTATCACAATATACTGATGTACAACTACTATCTATCACCGTTAAACATACCTGATAGATACCAGCCGATAAAAATGTGTGCGAAGGGAAAGGATTAGTACTCACAGTACCATCCCCAAAATCCCAATTATAATAAGCTGTTGCTGAAGCCGTTGAATTATTCCACAACACCACATTTCCATTAAACGAATTTACCGTATCCACCACAAAACTTGCCGCGCAACTTGGGTTAGGACTAGGATTGCAATTGGGAAAGAAATCGTAGGAAAAAGTGTGGCTGATGGTCGAATCCAAGGAATATGTGTGGCTCACAAAGGTATTTGGGCCATGGGGGATTCCCAAGCAGCTATCAATGTATACGTTTATGAAGGAATGTGCATTAGACGGCCCGGCTGGTTTGGCAAACGAAACGAAATAATACCCATTAGAATTTGTATAGGTAACGGAAGGTGGCCCCCATTGGGACAGACTATCCACATAAAAAACAGGTATACTATCTCGGGGTGCCATAGGGTCTGATGGGGTCACATGCCCCGAAATGGTGATTTGTTGGCCAAAGCAAAGAAGCGGCAATAGACCGAAAATGAGCAGAAAATTTTTCATTTTTATAATTTTTAAGATTCAATAGCATATACGCTTTTATCGCCCCAAAAGGGACAGCACTTTGAAAACATATATGTAAATAGGAATAAATCAAATCATTAAACACACATTAACATCATGTTTTTCAATGCATTAAATGAAAAAATGTCAAATTACAAAAAAATGTAATTGGGGTATTGAGTGGATACTTTTCTTTATGAGCACAAAGAGGAAGCTACCAGTAGAGGAATCTGAAAAATGGTATTCAAAATTTATAGTAGGAAAGGTAATAACAAAAAAAAACGCTGACATAAATGCCAGCGCTTATCGGATCCGTTTATCTCAATTGCAATTAAATGCGAGATACATTAACTGCGTTTAGGCCTTTGCGACCTTCTTTTACATCAAACGTAACGGTGTCGTTATCTTGGATTTCGTCGTTTAATCCAGACACGTGAACAAATACTTCCTCTCCGGTATTGTCATTGCGGATAAATCCGTAACCTTTTGAGGCATTAAAAAACTTAACAGTTCCTTGATTCATAACAAGTAAAAATTGAAAATTAAAAAAAACTAAACGCGACCTTGTTAGTTCACGCGTAGCGGTAAAAAACTTGAATAAGGAAACACTGTAGACGGACTCGGTAAGCAACTGGAGCAATAATCCTGAAATCAGGGTGATCTGGTTGAATGGGCACTAACTACTGTATCTCTTGCTCCTTAACTTCTGGAAATGGTAACAAATACTTCTTTTAAAGAACGCCACAAAGGTAAGTAAAAAAGCTTTCCAATTACATTTTGGTTAAAATATATTTTAAAAAACTTTAATGTCTCTGTTTTTATCTCTCAACTTTTCTCACATCCTGTATCATTATATGGTGTTTTGCCGTTGTGGTGGTACCGAAAAGGGGAATGGGAATGGGAAACATTCGCAATAGACTTGTATTTTTAGAGCGCCAACGTCATATAAAATACTTATTGCAAAACACTTAACACCTCAACTGAAAAACCTTTTTGGTTGTGAAAAAGATTTTATTGTGAATCTGGATTGACCTACCTATTTTTGGCTATTCGAAAGGGTCGTTTAAAAACCCACTATTAAGTAGGCTTGCCTTACCTTGTCGTTTGAATAACAAAATATAAAATTATGAAAAAATTAGTGACATTACTGTCCTTCGGACTGCTGTTGGCCGCTTGTTCGGGCCCAACCGAAACAGTTACTAGTGAACCTATAACTGTTACGATGACTGCGGACTTTCCGCTTTACGAGGGAGCGAACACTTCTATTGGCGAATTTGAAGTAGATCTTGACCAACTATTGAATAAGCAAGGTTTTATTGTAGACAACATCAAAAATGTGAAACTTACTGCGGCTTCACTTACCATTGCAGATAGCGACTACACCGGCTTAATGGATCAAATCTCACTGCAATTGACCACATCCAACAGCGGCATGCAAAAGGTGGGCCTTTTGAACCCTGTGCCCATGGGAAAGGAAACCATTGTTTTGCAAATGGCCGCTGAACAAAAAGGACTAGCTGCCATGTTTAAAGAAAATAAAATTGTTGTTGTTGCCGATATTAATTTAATAGAGGATCTCGAGGACGATTTTGTTTTTGAATTGGTAATGAATTTTGAATTTGAAGTAAAACCCTAAATTGTATTTTATTATGAAAATTTTAATGTCAATAGCCGTAGTAATAACTGGATTGTTTTACGGCACGAACACTTACTTGAATGCAGAAAATGAAGGCGATGCTTTAATTGGTGTTTGGGAACCTAGTCATGGTAAAGCCCGTGTGAAAATCGATAAAATTGCTGACAAATACTACGGTAAAATCGTTTGGTTGAAGGAACCCAATGACCCCGCCACTGGTGAACCCAAGGTAGATAAAAACAATCCCGATGCTTCTATGCACAATGCGCCATTACGCGGCTATCGCATCTTAAAAGATTTTGAATACCAAGGTGATGGTCAGTGGGAAAATGGAACCATTTATGACCCTGAGAATGGCAGTACCTACAGTTGTATTATCAAATTAAAAGATGACAACACCATTGAAATACGCGGTTACATCGGAGTAAAAACATTTGGACGTACCGATGTTTGGAAACGATTGAAAATCGAGAAAAAGAAAAAGTAAATTCATTTTTAAAGTATCCCGGTGCCTTTTGGTGTCCGGGATTTTTTTTTGCTTGACCTCCAATATAAGGGCTTATTATATAAAGAATAAAAAAATATCCAATGCGACACAACTACTTGTACATCCTGCTGCTCAGTCTTTTTATGCTCCCTGCATGGGGGCAGGTTACCGAAGAAGAAGAGGATGAAGAAGATTACGATTTGTATGGTGAATTAGACTTTGCCGCTGAAGGGGGTAAAAGCTATGCCAATGCAAAAATCAACGGCCATAGCCCCCAGCGGTTCGTCTCCGTTGGTTATGATTACGTTTTTCCATATAGTACAGAGTTTAGCTCAATCAAAGACGGTGGATTTGCTGTAGATGAAGCAGGTGATGCCGTGGAAACGGGTCGCGCTCGATACACCGGGGCCTATCGACTCAATGCCAATATTCCTGTGATCTCTCGCAACAATATCTTATGGCAATTGGGCGTCAACTATTTACAAACCGATTATAGCATTGATACGGACGATGGCAGTACCAACCCCGATGCCGTGGTTGGCATGGGCGACATTTTGTCAAACAACTCCCTGCGAACAATGGGCTTGTTTACCACATTGTACAAACCCTTAAACGAGAAACAATTTCTACTCTTGCAATTGACGGGGGACTTGAGTGGTGATTTTGGTTTTGGAAACATTCAGTCGCTGGCATACACCCGCTACTCAGGGGCTTTACTTTGGGGAAAGCGCCCCCACGATCGCTTGCAATGGGCCGTTGGTATGTCGCGTACATATCGCGTGGGCAACATGAATTACATTCCCGTCGTGATGTACAATTGGACCTCGAGAACGGGCAAATGGGGCACCGAAATCCTCTTTCCTGCACGAGGGGCAGTACGCTACAAAATCAACAACAAAAACCTGCTGTTCTTCGGTTTTGACCTTGAAGGAAATAGCTATCGCATTCAAGAGCTATCGGACAACCTTCAAAACCCTTCAGGCGATAAAAATAGTTTTGAAATCCGAAGAGGAGAACTGCGCATCCGTTTTGATTACCACCGTCAGCTGAGCAACTTTTTCTGGCTGGGGCTTCAAGCTGGCGTGCGTATCGATTACTCCTTTGATGCCGATAACTTAGTAGGCAACGAAACGCGCACCGATATTTTTCGCGGCTTCTTTGGTGACCAAAAGTTTGCCATGCGCAACAACCTAGGCCCAGCGCCATTCGTGAGTTTAACTTTTAATTTTGTAAGCCCTTAATAAACAAAACACTAGACATGATAAAGAAACTCATTTCAGCGGCGGTAGTAACGTCGCTGTTTTCGCTTGCTGCCGTAGCCCAAAACAAAAAAAATGTTACCTTAGAAGATGTGGCACGCTTTGGAACTTTTTACCCTGAGCGGGTTAGTGGTTTTCAATCGCTAAAAGATGGCGATCATTACGCTGTATTGGAGCGCGTACCCGAACTGGGTACTGCCATCAATCAATATGCTTACACAACAGGGGAATTGGTGAAAACCCTAACGTCAACCAAAGCCATTGAAGATGCCACTACTACCAAAATTGCCTTGCGCTCGTACAACTTTAGTCCAGACGAGTCTAAATTGCTTATTCCTACAGAAACAGAAAGTATCTACAGACACTCTAGCAAATCAAAGTATTTAATTTTTGATTTAAAATCCCAGCAGTTGCAAGAGCTAGATGCCGATAAACAAATGCTGGCGACCTTTAGTCCATCAGGCAATCAAGTGGCTTTTGTAAAGGACAACAACCTTTACTACAAGGATTTGGAGAACGGAAACATCACCACCATTACCACGGACGGAGAGCGCAATAAAATCATCAACGGGGCTTCGGATTGGGTGTATGAAGAAGAGTTTGGGTTTAATCAAGCTTTTTTCTGGTCGCCTGATGGCCAATACATTGCTTACTACCGTTTTGATGAAGAACGCGTGCGTGAGTTTTCCATGGATATTTATGGCGATGCCCTCTACCCTACTCAGGATGTGTTTAAATACCCCAAGGCCGGAGAAGACAATGCCATAGTGACCATTCACATCTACAGCCTAAAGGACAACAAAAGTGTTCCCGTACGGCTAGATGATCCGTACGAATACATTCCTAGAGTAAAGTGGTCTGCTCATTCCGAAGAGGTATGTGTGTACGCGCTCAACCGCCATCAAAACCATTTAAAGTTGTACTTGGCCAACAGTGCAACGGGTAGTTCAAAGTTGTTGTACGAAGAAAAAGATCCTGCCTACGT
>JAIULY010000205.1 GCA_022565875.1 Schleiferiaceae bacterium
AGCAGGCTAGGTCGCCTGCTGTTTGGGTTTAGACAGGGCGGCTGGCGCCGGCCTTGGTTTAGATTTGGGATAGGGATACGGCGTTTTCGAGAGGGCTTTATGCCTCATGGTTCACAACGGGGGACACGGGGATCACTGTGTGGCGCGGGGAATATGTGTTTTCAATTCTCAGTGTTACACCGTGCCTTCTCCGTGCGCTCTGTGAAACCAAAAAGAGCGTGAAATGAATTACAGAAGTGAGTCACCGCCACGCCTAACTCCCTAACTTCCAAACTCCCAAACCGTATGGAAATGTGCGCGGAATGAATAACGATGCGTTTCCAAAGCCCTCCGTGCCACTCCGTGCCCAACTCCGTGGAACTCTGTGTTCCAAAAAATAATCGTGTAATGAAAAACGCTTCGTTCCCATAATCAACGATAAAAAAGTCAAACTAAATCTTCTTTACCTAAAAATGCGGCCAACAACTTTCTACCCGTTGGCGTAAGGATACTTTCAGGGTGAAATTGCACACCAAAAATTGAATAATCGCGGTGCTCTATAGCCATGATTACTCCCGTTTCACTTCTTGCCGTTACGCGGAGACAGGTCGGTAGGTTTTTTTCGGCCGCGGCCCACGAATGATACAGACCTACCGAGAACGGACTGGTATTTTCGCCAAAAAGGCAACTCTCATCGTTCGGCACCACTGTCACCTGACGTCCGTGCATTACAGTGGGTAAATTATACAAGGTGCCACCAAAGAAAACAACAATTGCTTGTAGCCCTAAGCATACGCCCAAAATGGGCTTCTGATGTGCGTATCGCTCCAAAACCTGCATGGTAATTCCCGCATCTATTGGCAAGCCCGGACCTGGAGATATTACGATATGGGTAAAATGAGCAATAGCATCTAAAGGGATGGCATCGTTTCGATGCACCTCAATGGTATCGCACAACGGCTCTAAATAATGAAAAAGATTATAGGTGAAGGAATCATAATTATCCAATATCAACAGGTGTATTGGCTTTTTTGCTTGGCTAGACATTGTTTTACTTTCCATACATAGCAACCACAGCAGGTTCTTGATTTTTGATATACCCACGATACATCCCACGGGTATTAAACTCCATTACCACATCGCCAAACTGATCCAATCCAATTACACCACCTGTACCGCCTATTGGACCGAGTTTTTCTTGTATCACCTCATGTGCTGCATCTGCTAAACTCAATCCTTTATATGCCATAATTGCATGAATATCATATGCCACTACATTGCGAATAAAGAATTCGCCATGGCCTGTTGCACTGATGCCACACGTGGTATTATTTGCATAGGTACCCGCACCAATTATAGGGCTATCTCCTACTCTACCAAAGCGTTTGTTCACCATACCACCGGTACTTGTACCCGCTACAATAGTGCCTTTTTTATCTAAAGCAACCGCTCCAACGGTTCCAAACTTGTCGTCCGTTACTGCTGTTGTGGTAGTTGCCGACAGTGCGCCTGGTTTGCGCTGTGCCGCGTTGAGGCGCTCTAGATTGCGTGGCGTAATGAAATAGGCATTCTCCACAATCTCTAAATTACGTTGTTGCGCAAAGGCCTCTGCACCAGCACCAGAAAGCATTACGTGGTTGCTGTTATTCATGACTTCTCTGGCCAGCAAAATGGGGTGTTTCACTGTTTTTACCCCGCTCACAGCTCCAGCAGCTCCGGTTTTTCCATTCATAATACTTGCATCGAGCTCTGCCTCACCGTTAGCATTGAGCACGGCCCCTTTACCCGCATTAAACTGCGGTGCGGCTTCTAAGAGTGAAATGGCCGCTACCACTGCTTCCTCTGCACTTCCGCCAGCTGCCAAAATAGTTCTTCCCGCTTCTAGTGCTGCTGTTAATGCTGTTGTATACTCCTGCTCAATTTCTGGACGCATTTGCGACTTTAAAATGGTGCCGGCGCCACCGTGAATAACTAAAGCAAATGTGTTTTCAACGGTCGCACGACGTTTCTCATTCAATCGCGATATAAACTGTTCTACATCTCCACGATAGGAGGCGGTTGTAATGGTTGCACCAGAGGACAATACAATGCGATATCCATTTAGCGGCACCTCTGTAACAGAGCGAATGGCTGTAATGGGATACTTTTTTGAACCTACAAATATGTTCTGATCTATTAATTGGTCTTCTTCCATTTTCAATACATTGGAAATACTAAAAACAGAAAGCATAATCCCACTGAAGAACAGCACAATCCAAGTAAAATGTAGCCGCATACTGGGAAGATTGTAATACAACTCCAAGTACTGCTCAAAAGCGGCTTCTTCACGCTTTTTCATCCGACGCTGCATCAAACGGGTACTAAAAAAGGCGATGGTCAACCCAAAGAAAATAGCCGATAACCACAACAACGAATCACTTGCATACAGCACGTCCTCTGATATAAGTATCCCTCGCAAACCAGACAACAAACCGAAAAACAGCAAGCTAAATAGCAATGTAGAGACTGCGTAAATCAAATTGCTGATGCGTGTTAGATGACTAAACCGCGAGCGTTGCTGATTCGAAAAATCGACTTCATTGGTCCTATTCGGAAACAATTTGAACAGGAGTATCGCAATCAAAAACAGGATAATAATGGAAAATAATAAACGCATGAAATTTGGGTTAAATGAACTACTTTAGTTGTTGTATTTTGGCAATGCAATAATACAGACTATAACACTTTTATCGACTGATGTTTTACTAACTCGAAAAAACAAATGATCTACATTCGACTTTGGTCTATTTTCACCATCAGCCTTGCGCTACTGTTGGGTTGTACGTCATCTCAAACCAACTCATCAAATCAGAAAAAAAAGGAAGTTGGGGTGCCTATCGATTCTCTAAACGGTGTTTACGTGTTTTACAATGGCAAAGTTTCCAACGTTTCTGGCAGAAACAAAGCCCCAAACGGATACAATTTGGGATTAAAATACCAATGTGTAGAATTTGTAAAGCGTTACTACTTTGAATACTACCAGCATCAAATGCCTGATAGCTACGGCCACGCAAAAGACTTTTTCAACAAATCACTAAAGGACGGAGCCAAAAATAAGCCACGCAACTTGCTGCAGTATACCAATCCCAGCAAAGTACAACCTGCCGTTGGAGATCTATTGGTCTTTGACAAAACCGTTTGGAATCCCTACGGCCATGTAGCTATAGTAAGTCACGTGTGGCGCGACAAAATTGAGATCATACAACAAAACCCCGGACCTGGAACGCGTTCTCGAGTGAGTTACAAGGTTTCCCAAAAAAACGGGCAATGGAAAATCCACAATGCCCGACTATTGGGATGGCTTAGAAAAGGGTAATACAACAAATTAGTTACTTGAAGGACTGCTTTCCTCTGTGGAATCTTGGTCAGCAGCTTGCATGGCTTGTAGACTGGTTTCTAATTCAGCTACTTTTGAGACTAAAGTAGCCTTTTCTTTTGTGGCAGCATCCAAATCAGCGGTAACTTTTGAAAGTTGTTTTTTTGTGGCATCCCAACCTGCTGTGAGTTGCTCTACCTCTTCAAGTGCGCGGTCTTTTGCAGCCGTTTCTGTTTGAAGCTGTTGCTCCAACCCTTCTACTTGCTTGTTGTAATTGGCGCTTGTCAAGACATTGTAAACAATGTACAACAAAAATCCTGTTGCCAACAAAATATTGACCCACAAACCTGAATTTGGATTGCTATCGAGTACAAATAAAAAAACCAACGCTGCTATAATAATGGCTCCCGCAGCGGCCAACACGATTGTCTCTAACTTTTTTGTTTTCATTTGAACGTATTAATTGCGGTTTCTCAACCGATGTATTTCAAATTCCCCCACCTTCATAGAAAGGGTTCTTTTCTATTTAAATAGCTGAAAAACTTGAGCCGTGCTGTACCAATTGTAGTCGTTTGCAACCGAGTACTTAGCGGAACCGCACGAAATCAGTGAATCGTTTTTGCCAGTCAAACAACGCTTGCAAATAAAATCTAAAAAAGCCGAAAAACAAAAAAACTTTTTATCGACTTTTATTGGATACTACTGGTGAAAAATCGATTTGCTTTTTCTCTAAATCCACGTTTTTCACCAAAATGCGAATGGAATCGCCGAGTTGGAAAATCCGCCTTTTCCGCTCGCCTACCAGTCGGTATTTGGTTTCATCAAACACATAGTAATCATCTTTGAAGTCGCGTATTTTAATCATCCCTTCGCAATGGTTTTCTGTGAGTTCTACGTAAACACCCCATTCGGTGACACCAGAAATAACGCCTTCAAACTCATGGTCAACATAGTCTTGCATAAATTTGACTTGCATGTATTTAATGCTAGCGCGTTCTGCGTCCGAGGCCATTTTTTCGCGCTCGCTTGAGTGCTTACAATCCTCGCGATAGCTGTTTCCTTTTGGTGCGGCGTTCTTACCATCGAGGTAGTGTTGCAACAATCGATGCACCATAACATCAGGATATCTTCGGATGGGGCTTGTAAAGTGTGTGTAATAATCAAAAGCCAACCCATAATGCCCGACATTTGCTGTGTCGTAAATGGCTTTCGCCATTGAGCGCACCGTTAGAGTCTCTATCATATTGGCTTCACCTTTACCTTTTACAGCGGCCAACATCCGATTCATGGATTGCGATAAGGCCTGTCGGTTTTTCAAATCCAACTTGTATCCCAAGCGCTGCACAAAGTTATTGAGCTGTTCAATTTTTTCGGGATCGGGGTCGTTGTGAACGCGATACACAAAAAGTTTTCCCGTTGGTGAGCCATCAGCAGCTTTACCGGCAAACTCGGCCACTTTGCGATTGGCCAACAACATAAACTCTTCAATGAGGTGATTGGCATCTTTGGCCACTTTGTGATACACCCCAATTGGATTGCCCTTATCGTCCAAATGAAACTTCATCTCTTTTTTGTCAAAGCTAATCGCACCGTCATGAAAGCGTTGTTTTCGGAGAATCTTTGCCAATTCATCCAGCTTGCGTATTTCACTTTCATAGGGCCCCTCAGCCCCTTCAATGATGACTTGGGCATCTTCGTAGGCGAATCGATGATTGGAGTG
>JAIULY010000206.1 GCA_022565875.1 Schleiferiaceae bacterium
ATCATTTACAATAGCAGATAAGCAAAAGAATCATGTCAGAAAAAGCACTTAAAGTTCCAACAATGGCCGAAATGCTGGCCACCGGAGAAGTCCCAGAGGTATTGTTTTGGGTAGGATGTGCCGGTAGTTTCGACGATCGCGCAAAGAAAATCACCAAGGCTTTCGTTAAAATATTAAATGAGGCCAACGTTAGTTTTGCAGTTTTGGGAACCGAGGAAGGCTGTACCGGTGACCCGGCGAAACGCGCGGGTAACGAGTTTTTATTTCAGATGCAAGCCATGATGAACATTCAAGTTTTGAATGGGTACGAAGTGAAGAAAATTGTAACGGCTTGTCCGCATTGCTTCAATACGCTAAAAAATGAATACCCTTCTTTGGGTGGCAATTATGAAGTGGTGCACCACACCCAATTTATCAAAGGATTACTAGCTAACGGACGAATCCGTGTTGAGGGCGGTCAATTCAAAGGCAAACGCATTGTTTTTCACGACCCTTGTTACCTCGGTCGTGCCAATGGTGAATACGAAGCACCACGCGAATTATTGAGCAAACTCGACGCCGAATTATCAGAAATGCGTCGCTGCAAAACCAAAGGACTGTGCTGTGGAGCAGGTGGAGCACAAATGTTTAAAGAAGCCGAAAAAGGCAACAAGGAAGTGAACATCGAACGCACCGAAGAAGCTTTGGAAACAAAACCAGACTTTATTGCAACGGGTTGTCCGTTTTGTAACACCATGATGACCGACGGCGTAAAGAATCAAAACCGCGAGGATAGCGTAAAGGTAATGGATGTGGCTGAGCTCATTGCGCAAGCAGCGGATTTATAGAACTAGTTTTCCCCTTATAAATGTTATAGAACCACCTAAACCCTACCCTTGTGACACCCTTTCTACTGTACCTCATTCCTGCGCTCTTCTTGGGCATGCTGCTTTATTTCAAAATTGCCGACAAATACAACATCATCGACAAGCCCAACGAACGATCGTCGCATTCGCAAGTTACCATCCGAGGCGGTGGGGTGATTTTTCTCCTTGCGGGATTGGGTTACGCTATTTACAGTAGTTTCAACACCCCTTATTTTTGGGTGGGCTTTTTTACCATGGCCGTTTTGGGCTTTGCAGACGATGTCTTAACCTTGCCCTCCGGCAGACGGCTATTGGCGCAACTTGCTGCAACAGGTTTGATGCTTTTCCAAGCATTGGGCACTGAACACGGGTGGTGGGTGTACCTCATTGCATTAATTATTGCGACAGGCGTCACCAATGCCTACAACTTTATGGATGGCGTGAATGGCATTACCGCCGCTTACTCTGTCGCTGTATTGGGAGCGTTGAGTGTGATAAACACCCAAGTGGAATTTGTAGACCAAGAATTGATAGGCGCGATATTGTTGAGCGCATTGGTCTTTGGCTTTTTTAATTTCCGCAAAAAAGCGCGCTGTTTTGCTGGCGATGTGGGTAGTGTTTCTATGGCATTCGCCATCGTGTACTTCTTATTACTTCTCATTGTGAAAACAGAACAAATCGGCTGGATCTTATTGCTTTTGGTTTATGGAGTAGATACGGTGCTCACCATTATTCGACGTTTGCGAAATCGTGAAAATATTTTCGAAGCACACCGGCAACACCTCTACCAATGGATGACCCGACCCGGCCCGCTTTCCCACTTGCAAGTCGCCAGTTTGTACGCGTTCATTCAACTTGTCGTTAATGCGCTGCTAATCACCATCTATTTCCAAACCAACAACAAAGCATTATTTGAATTATATGGGCTGTTGGTTTTAATCGGAGTGGGTGCAGTTTACGTCTTCACACGTGAGCATTATAAAAAGAAATATGACGGGAAGTTGACTTGAAATTTATTATAAATTAATACGTCTTCTAGAAGCATTAAAAAGGTAAAGAGCAAAATATAATAATCTAAGAATAATATTTTTTCCCAGATGATAATTTAGAATTTCCCAAACTTCTCGAGAACATCCAAAAAACGATAATGATAAATGTCCTACCCGATAAAAAGCACCGATAATATTAATTTTATTAGCAACGATTCCTTGTTTCAAAATATCAAGGTGAAATGCATAATCTTCACCCTTTTTTAGATTTTTTGGAAATTTTATATTCTTTATTTGTTTTTTGTCCAGCATAATTGTAATAATTGAAAAGTCTGGATTCCCCAATAAATCTTTAAATGAATATTTAGATTTTGAGGAATAAATTATTTCAAATTCATTTTCATTTCTAAATTTAGCGTAATTAGTAAAAGTGAATTGTAAATTTCTCCTAATCATGGTTTCATATTGAATCCTTAATCTATGTGGTGGCCAAAAATCATCAGAATCAAGAAAAGCTAAAAATCTACCTCTCGAAATCGATATCCCAAGATTTCTTGATTTAGCTACACCAATATTGATTTCATTTTTAATTAAGAGAATTCTACTATCAATTGCAGTGTACGTTTGTATTCTTTCAACTGAATCATCCTCGGAAGAATCATCAATAATTATTAATTCCCAATCTAAATAGGATTGAGCAATTACACTCTGAATGGCTACATCTATATACTTAGCATAATTCCTATTAGGCAGAATTACTGATATAAGGTTTGGTTTCATGGTAGGTTAAAATCCGTTTTGAGATAATTGCAGTCCAGTTTTTCTTATTTTTCAAGTAATTTAAATTCGAGAATTTTTGTAGCTCATACAAAAGCGAACTATCAGAGGCAAACACTTCTAAAATACCATTTTTTAAAATTTCAGGAGAGTTTGTAGCAACTTTAAAAACTCCAGAATTTATGTGCTCCATAGTTTTAATACCTCCAACATTACTTGCAAGAATTGGTAATGAAAATTGTTGAGCCTCTAAAATAACTTTTGGATATCCCTCTGTAAAGCTTGGTATCACCAATAAAGAAGCGTTTTTATAAAGTATTGATAATTGAAAACCAAATGGGATATGCCCTAAAAAGAAAACAATATCATTTAAATTTAATTTTTCTACTAAATTTTTTAAATGATTCGATTGAGAGCCCGAGCCAACAATAATTAATTTTTTCCCTAAGAAAGATAAGGATTTAAATGCTTTGATTAAATTAATTAGTCCTTTCTCCTTCTCTAATCGACCCACAAACAAAATATAGTCTTTCCCATGATTTTTTGACTCAATGCTATCTTGGACATTAGGGAGGTCAATAGTATCTTTAACATTAAATACATAGTGGTGAGATTTATTGAATTCTTCATACACCTCTTCACCAAAAGTCAAATACAGTTGTTTGTTAAAGAATGTAAATCGAATGAAATTTACTAAATAACTAAAGAATAACAACAAAAACTTTGTAACTCCATGATATTTAGAACGAATTATTTGATTTATGTTTTGCCTTACACAAAAAACAATTGTTTTTTTCCCTAGGAAAATTAAAGCCAATATTACAGAAATAGGATGAGGCCAACTTAGAAATAATATATCCTTATTCTCGCATTCTTTCTTCAACTCAGATACAGTGGAAAAAAACTTTTTGGGATTATAGGTCAACTCTAATGGCTTATCGTATTTAAGCCGAAAAATAGAAACTGTATGTGCTGGAATAAGATTAGTTGCCTCTCCTTTAATAACACGTGAAGTTATAGTAACCTCACGAAAATAACTAGTGAAGTTTCTTAAAAAAAGAAAGTAACTATCACTGAAAAAATATTCATTTTGAAATTCTTCAGCAACAAAATCTTGAAAAATAAAAAGTTTGAATTTCCTCATTCAATCTCAGGATTTAAAAACAATATACTTTCATGAGAACTAATTTCATCGTTGGTAAATCTCATACTCTGAACTGTTGCAGGATTACCATAAGCTACAGAGTACGGTGGAATGTCAGAGTTAACTAAGCTTCCTGCACCAATAACGGCCCCTCTACCAATAGTAACACCTTTCAAAATAATACACCCAGCGCCAATCCAAACATCCTCTCCTATTAAAATATCTTTGTCGTCATTTTCAGTTTTATCTTTAATGTTGTAGTCTTTGTAAAACTTCCCTACCTTTTTCACATTATGGTTCCCCGTAAAAATTAAACACCCTGGCCCTATTCCTGATTTTTTCCCAATAATTAGCTTTGCCTCTATCGCATAAATCACAGTTTGAGGACCAATTGTTGAATATTCACCCAAAAAAATATTTTTTGCTCCTACTATTTTTGTTGAAAAAGGGTGAAAAATTATTCCTTTACTCCATTTACCGAGTTCATATTTGTAAACGTGCATGACTAACCTTTCGGAGGCTCTGATAATAAACTTTAAAAACGTAACTAATTGTTGAACTTTCATTATACAAAAATAATAATTTCAACCAAAAGCATCACTTAATTACAATTAATTTTTACAAAAAAAGTTATGCAGAATCTAAATCAATCTAAATTAATGAAAAGGCTACACTAATACATTCTTTTTAATTTATTCGGACGGAAAGATGATTTTGTAAGTTTTTTCACTTAATCCATTTATTGAAAAATCGAAACCAATATAAAAACTACACCTATTATTCTATTTAAAATTTAATCCCACCAAAAGAATTATCTCAATTAAAACCGACATAGAGAGAATTTTCGAATCGGAACTTATTAATTATTAGTGAGATTCCTCAATACTCTTCTAGCAAGAAAGCGTTTGGTAAAACAGAAATTTTCAGAAAAGGCTCAAGGATTAAAATTGCCGAAAAAGAACTATTTCAAAGTTAGAGGATTTCACTCGACATAATTTGTGTCAAATACCTAATTAAATAAAAATATAGATGTTGTAAATTTATTTCAACTCGTCATACCTACAAAGATATCCACATAATAGAAAAAACCTTTCACCCTTCCAAACGTCCTTGCCTTCCTCCGGTAACCTTTAACTCCCCTTCCTGACTTGACCATTCATACGTTGCGCCATCTTTTCCTTCAAAAGTGTTGGGGAATTGCACCTTTGCCTCCACAGCG
>JAIULY010000207.1 GCA_022565875.1 Schleiferiaceae bacterium
GAGCGAAAGTAAGAGGAGTGCCTACTGCACATGCTGCCCCTCCACTAGATAAAGAAATCGTAAGCAATGAACCCTATGTTTGGCCTTACGGAGAAGGTACCGTAAGAGGGGAATCCATAGAACCCCTACATCCTAAAGTGCCGGTAGCTTGCTTGAAAGACTCGATTTTTTATGAATACATGGCCTTGTGTGATGCACTACGGGTGGGCAGGGCTCGCGAAAAGGAATTGGCAGTGAGGGAACTAAAAAAACGACTGGAGCTTGGAGAATAGAACCATCAATATTGCTGTGGTAGCCAAAGCCCGGCAATATGTTATTCAAAAGGGAATTTTACAGGAAGTTGTATTGGCACACATTCTTCCATTGCTATTAGAACAACGTTTGCCGATTGTAGCAGAAAAAATCAACCAAATAATCAATCAACCTTATGGCCTTTAACGAACTCAATAGCGTAGAGCACTACATCATTCATCAGCTAAGCGGCGTGAATTTAAATGCCGCAGGTGTTCAGGAAGGGAGAGCTTCTTATGGTGCTTCGTGGATTTACAAACCACCACAGGAACTTCAGCGGGGGGTGAATGAGGTCATGGTGGAATCAGAACTCAAAGCAGCGCTCATCCGCCTCAATCCGGAAATTACCAAGAATCCGTCCTTGGCAGATGAAGTCATTTACAAACTTCGAGCAGTGTTTTTGGCTGTTAATCAGGTAGGTTTGGTAAAAACCAATGAAGCGTTTTTTAAATGGCTCACCGGTGAAAAAACAATGCCGTTTGGCGAAAACAACCGCCACGTACCCGTGCGCCTCATTGATTTTGATGTATTGCCCAACAACAGTTACGTCATTACCAACCAATTCCGCATCCACCACAGAGAAACCAAAATACCGGATATCGTTTTGCTTATCAACGGCATTCCGGTGGTGGTGGGGGAGGCCAAAACGCCCATTCGGCCGTCTGTGAGTTGGCTGGATGGCGCGCATGAAATCCATTCCGTTTACGAAAACAGCGTCCCACAGCTGTTTGTGCCCAACATCCTCTCTTTTGCCACCGAAGGCAAGGAATTGTACTACGGAGCCATTCGCAGTCCGTTGGAATATTGGGCGCCGTGGCGCCTGGAAAACGATGATGATGCCTTGGCCAAACGATTGGGCTTGTCCGAAATCGGCAAGGAGTTGTCTGATTTATTGCTTCCAGGCCGCTTGCTGGACATTCTCCAAAATTTTTCGCTTTTCACAACGGATAAAAAGAAACGCCGCATCAAAGTCATTCCCCGTTTCCAGCAATATGAAGGAGCCAATAAAATTGTGGCACGAGTGATTGAAGGCCGGGTCAAGAAGGGTTTGATTTGGCATTTTCAGGGCTCCGGCAAGTCGCTGCTCATGGTATTCGCTGCGCAAAAACTGCGAAAGGAAGCAGCCCTCAAAAGTCCTACGGTAATTGTGCTTGTAGACAGAACCGATTTAGATACCCAAATTACCGGCATCTTCAACGCAGCAGACATCGCGAATGTAGAAACCACCGACAGCATTAGTGAATTGCAAGCCATGTTGGCGCGGGATACCCGAAAAATCATTATTTCGATGATTCATAAATTTCGGGATGCCAACCCCAACATGAACACCCGCGACAACATCATTGTATTGGTAGATGAAGCGCACCGCACCCAGGAAGGCGACCTCGGCCGTCAGATGCGGGCTGCACTGCCCAATGCCTTTTTATTTGGACTTACCGGTACACCGGTCAACAAAGCCGACAAAAATACTTTTTGGGCCTTTGGTTCTGATGAAGATGCAGGTGGCTATATGTCGCGCTACACCTTCCAAGATTCTATCCGTGACAATGCCACACTGCCCTTGCATTTTGAGCCCCGCTTGGTAGATGTGCATGTGGACAAGGAAACCATTGATGCTGCTTTTGCCGCCTTTAAGGAAGCAGCAGCCCTTACCGATGAAGAAGCAGATGCCTTAAATCAAAAATCGGCTAAAATGGCTGCCTTTTTGAAATCGCCAGAGCGCGTAGCCAAAATAGTGGAAGACATTGCCAAGCACTTCAATGAAAAAGTAGCACCTCATGGATTAAAGGCCATGATTGTAACCCCAGATCGCTATGCCTGTGTACAATACAAAGAAGAACTCGACAAATATTTCCCCGAAGAAGCCAGTGCGGTAGTGATTTCCACTTCCGCCAATGACCCCATTGCATTCAAACAAAAATGGGGCGTTGACAAAAGCCGACAGGAGCAAATTGTAGATGCTTTCAATGATGCACAATCTAATTTGAAATTCCTGATTGTTACCGCCAAACTGCTGACTGGATTCGATGCACCTATTTTGCAGACCATGTACTTAGATAAATCGCTGAAAGACCACACCTTATTGCAAGCCATTTGCCGCACCAACAGGTTATATCCTCAAAAGTCCTTTGGACGCATTGTCGATTATTTTGGCGTGTTTGATGATGCTGCCAAAGCGCTTCAATTTGACGAGGAGAGCGTGAAAAAAGTCATTTCCAATCTTTCTGAATTGCGGATAAAACTGCCAGAAGCGATGCGCGAAACGCTGGCCCATTTCGCTGGGGTAGATAGAACCATCGGTGGATTTGAAGGTTTAGAAGCAGCACAGAACGCCATCAATACTGATGAGAAAAAGGATGCCTTTGCACGCGATTTTAAGTACTTGTCCAAACTATGGGAGTCCCTTTCACCTGACAGCATATTAGATATTTACAATGCCGATTACAAATGGTTGTCACAGGTTTTTGAATCCGTAAAACCCGCATCGGATAATATCGGCAAACTCTTGTGGTTTTCATTGGGAGCTCAAACCACGGCGCTCATTCACGAGAACATCCATGTAGGTGAGGTGCACCAATTGGAAGCATTTGTTTTGGATGCGGATGTCATTGAGGAAATTTTCAACAACCCCGATCCCAAAAATGCAAAGAAACTGGAGAAGATTTTAGTTAAGCGCTTTCAGCGTCATGCTGGGGATCCAAAATTCAAAAAGCTTAGTGAGCGGTTGGAAGAGCTCAGAAATAAAGCAGAGCAGGGCCTAATCACCTCTATAGAATTTGTGAAGGAATTGTGCAAACTCGCAAAAGAAACAGTTCAGGCGGAGAAGGAAGTTACGGATTTCGTCCAAGAAAAAACACCTCAAGCTGCTTTAACGGAACTGTTTCTCGAATTAAAAACAGACCAAACACCAGCTGTTGTTGAACGCATTGTCACGGATATAGATGCGATTGTCCGCGTTGTTCGGTTTCCGGGATGGCAAAACTCCAATTCAGGCGAAAGAGAAGTTCAGAGTTCCCTGCGGAAAATCCTTTGGGCCAAATACAAGATTAAAGACCAAGTTTTGTTTGATCGGGCGTATGCTTACATAAAAGAGTACTACTAGACTTTGCAAAAACTCCCCTTTATACCAGGCCAATTGTACAACCGGCGCCGCGATATCCACGCGGTATATGGTGGCAATTGGCAGTCGGGTATTTGTCCGAGCAGGTCATTTCCGTATATCTTTATTTTTTCGGGTGCTGCCGGCGCGCAACATGGCTACAAGGATGGTTGGGACAATTCTAATGTGTACACCTATACAGACGAGGGCCAACAGGGGGACATGCAGTTTATTCGTGGCAATTTGGCTTTGCGCGATCACAGGGAAAATGGCCAAAGGATCTTTCTATTTGAAAGCTTAGGGGGAGGTACTGTGCGGTTTGCTTGCGAGGTAGAAGTATTTGATGCAGATTATTTTGAAACACCTGACTCATTGGGGACTATGCGTACCGGCATCAAGTTTTTCTTTAAAAGATTAGGCGTTTATTTGCCTTATCAACCAACACTATTTGATCCATTAGAATCGGTTGCTGCCGAACCAGAGTGGATTTATGGTTTACCACCTGAGACTGAGCGCTCGGGATTTGTGACCAGTAGAGTGGGGCAGGGCGCTTACCGAAAGAGAATTATTCACCGTTGGGAATACCAATGTGCGGTCACCAAATTTGACAAGCTGGACATCCTTGTGGCGTCACACATTGTTCCGTGGGCCCAAGCAAATGACTTCGAACGTCTAGATGTTGACAACGGTATATTGCTCTCCCCGGTTTACGACGCTTTGTTTGATCGCCAATTGGTAACTTTTGAAAATAACGGCGGTATCGTCCTGAGCACAAAGATTGAACCTGCCGCCTATGAAAAAATTGGGGTAACAGGCAAGGAACGGATTTCAAAGCTCAAGCAATCTAATTTAATCTATTTGGCGCAGCACCAAAAGATGTTTCAATCTAAGCAAGGCTAAAACCTACCCCTCAATCCGCTTCCCCAAAAACACCCCAATCCGCGCATAATTCACCACCAAAAGCACGCCTACCAGACTGTTGCTGCCACTCACAACCCAGTAAAAGTCGTCGCGGATGTTGCGTTCTATGCCGAGCTGACTGGCCTTGAAGGCGTACAGGGTGTCGGAAATGAGGTGAGGGAGGTGCGTGAGCACCAACAACCCGCCGATGATGAATACGCCGACCTTGGCGATTGAAAAGCCATCAAAGCGTTTTAAATCAATGGTGTCGCCTTCAAAGTGGCGGTCTAATAGCAAGCGTTTGGTCAAGTGGGGCGCGAAAAACAACAAAGCCACAAACAACAGGGGTGTAAGTAGTAACGCGCCGATAAATAGCATGAACTGACTGGTGCTGAATGCTATTGGGGATTGCAACACAAACAATACCTGATTGGGTAATCCGGAGAGCAATGCGGCAATCAGCCAGTACAAACCGAATAATTTGATGATTAAGGTGAAGAAGTCTTTGATTTTCATGGGATGCGCTTTTGGAATTGTACCGCAAATATATGTACTAGAGCTTTTGTTTTGAGGTAAAGCTATGATTTGCAACAATTGTTA
>JAIULY010000208.1 GCA_022565875.1 Schleiferiaceae bacterium
ACGGTTGAATCCACGCCACCAGAAAGCCCCAACACCACTTTCCCTTTGCCAATTTTGGCGCGCAAGTCGTCAATGGTTTCCTCAATAAACGCTTTTGGCGTCCAATCTTGAGCGATGCCACAAATGGAGACTACAAAGTTTTTCAGCAATTTTAATCCGTCTTTGCTGTGGTAGACTTCAGGGTGAAATTGAATTCCCCAAGTAGCTTCATTTTCAAAGCGAAAGGCAGCATTGGCCACATCAGTTGTAGCGGCAATTCGCGTGGCTTGTGGTGGCAATGCCAAAATAGTATCGGCGTGTGACATCCAAACTTGACTTCCGGTATGAATACCAGCAAAAAGACCACAAGAGTCGTCGATGTGCTTGAGGTTGGCCCGTCCGTATTCCCGAATTTTTGATGGCGCTACGTCTCCGCCGTTGGCTAACGCCAAATGTTGAGCACCGAAACACACACCTAACAACGGCACTTTGCCTTTGATTTCGGTGAGATTTGGTTTAGGTGCCTCCGGATTCAATGTTGAATAGGGCGAACCCGATAAAATAACGCCTTTTACGTGTTTGGTAATGGCAGGTATCGCGTGAAATGGGTGGATTTCACAGTAGACATTCAATTCTCGAACTCGCCTAGCTATCAGCTGAGTATATTGCGAACCGAAGTCAAGTATAAGGATCATATCTTGCATGGCGCAAATGTAATGCGTTTGATTGGAATTTTATGAGGGTACGGAACGCGATTTTTCAACCAAAAAAACCCAGAAATAACAACACAAATATCCACCAAAGCCACTCCTGTTGCCAAACGCAAAAACCTACTTACTGCCCGAACCATAAGAATCCCTGCTGCGCGACACTTTATTATTTTAGTGGATTATTGTATTGTTGTCTGAGTTGAGTCGTTACATTTGCGCAAAACATTTTCACACAATACCATGAAACAACTCGCCAAATACTTTTTTCAAGGCATTGCTTACACCGTTCCCATAGCTGTTACTGTGTACGTACTGATTGAGCTATTTGCCATCACCGATTCGCTATTACCCACAGTAATTCCAGGATTGGGTATTTTAATATTAGCAATAGCAGTAACCGCCATAGGTTTTGTAGGCAGTTTTCTGATTTCGTTACCCCTTTTTGATTTTTTAGAAGGATTACTCAACCGAACGCCATTGATTAAAATTATTTATTCCTCGGTAAAAGATTTGGTGAATGCCTTTGTGGGTCAGAAAAAGAGCTTTGACAAGCCTGTTTTGGTGCAGTTGTATGAAAACTCGGCCATTCGTCGTGTCGGCTTTATGACCGACAGCGGCCTACAGGCGCTTCAAGACAAGAGCGACAGTGATTTAGTGAGTGTGTATCTCCCCCACTCCTTTGCCATTTCTGGCCAGTTGTTTTTGGTACCGCCGGCTTATGTAACACCGCTAGAGGGAAAATCGGCAGAAGTAATGAAATACATCATTGCAGGGGGGGTGTCGAGCGACAAAAACGGAAACAGCTCAAACTGACCGTAATCATTTTTTAAGGGGAAAAGAAACACTTAGCTTTGCCGCAAGAAAAAAACAATAAACAAAGACTCCATGCCATTTTATCACAAACTGGGTGAGATACCACAAAAACGCCACACCATTTTTGAAAAGCCAGATGGCGGTTTGTATTACGAACAATTATTTGGCACTGAAGGCTTTCACGGCATGTCATCGCTGCTATACCACACCCATCGCCCCACGATGGTGAAGGAAATTGGCGCTACAGTAGACCTAACTCCAGAGGCAGCTATTTCGAAAAATATGTCCTCGCAGATGCTCCGTGGTTGGGATGTGCCCCAAGCCGACGACTTCCTCGAAAGTCGCAAAATTGTACTGTTCAACAACGATTTAAACATCGCCTTATCCGCACCAAAAAAATCGCTTAGCACGTATTTTTATAAAAATGCCGATGCCGACGAAATGCTTTTTGTACACCGAGGGTCAGGTACGCTGCGCACCTTAGTTGGGAATATCCCATTTGAGTATGGCGATTACTTAGTGATTCCCAGAGGCATCATTTACCAAATTGAATTCGACACCGAAGACAATCGCCTTTTTATTGTGGAATCTTTTAGCCCCATTCTCACACCCAAGCGCTACCGCAATAATTTTGGACAGTTGCTAGAACACAGTCCATTTTGTGAACGCGACATTCGCCGACCTGAGATTTTGGAAACTCATGACGAGAAAGGGGAGTTTCTCATTAAAATAAAGAAAGAAAACACGCTGCACCACATTGTTTACGCTTCTCATCCCTTTGATGTTGTAGGCTGGGATGGCTACAATTATCCCTATGCGTTTTCGGCTCACAATTTCGAACCGATTACCGGACGCGTGCACCAGCCACCCCCTGTGCACCAAACCTTTGAAGCACACAATTTTGTGGTGTGCACATTTGCTCCTAGATTATATGATTATCACCCCAAGGCCATTCCTGCGCCATACAATCACTCGAATATCGACAGTGACGAAGTACTGTATTACGTCGATGGCGACTTTATGAGTCGGAACCACGTAGAAAAAGGGTATATCTCATTACACCCCGCCGGCATACCACACGGACCCCACCCAGGTGCTTATGAGCGATCTATCGGTCAAAAAGAAACAGCAGAGTTGGCTGTTATGGTAGATACCTTCAAACCCTTGCGCATTACAACCGCAGCTTTAGATATTGCCGATAAGGAGTACTGGAAATCTTGGATGGAATAGTCAATATGTTTTTCAATCCCTTTAAAAGCCCGTCAATTTTGATGGGCTTTTTTTATGAGTTATTGGTCACAAAAATGTTGAAGGGTTTTGACCCCCACCCAAAGACGAATACACCCATTGTTGAAAAAAAAGATGCAAGAGATAGTTTCATTTGCCGATATTTGCAGCTCAATAGAACGGTATGAACAACAAAAACAATTACTGCATCATCATGGCTGGTGGTGTAGGGAGTCGATTTTGGCCAGCCTCTACAAAAGAAAATCCAAAGCAATTTTTAGATATTTTAGGGACAGGGGAAACATTAATACAAGCAACCTACAGACGGTTTTCACAATTCATTCTACCTGAAAACATCTACATTTCCACCAACAGCATTTACACCGAAACGGTGAAAAAGCAACTGCCACAACTTCCAGAAGACAATATCATTCCTGAGCCTGCTAAACGCAACACCGCTCCCTGTGTTTTGTATGCAGCAGCAAAACTCAAAAAGAAAAACGCACTTGCCAACATGATTGTGAGTCCATCAGACCACCTCATAACAGACGAGAAAGCCTTTCAACATCAAATTGAAATTGGACTAGCAGAAACTAGCGAGAATAATGTTTTGCTTACGCTAGGCATTAAACCCCACGCACCAAAAACGGGCTTTGGTTACATTCAGTTTTCCGAAGAGAGTGCAGCTACGCACCCCGAAATTCGAAAAGTAAAGACCTTTACCGAAAAGCCCGATCTCGAAACCGCCAAGGTCTTTTTAGAGAGTGGTGAGTTTTTGTGGAATGCAGGGATTTTTATTTGGAATGCCAATGCCATCCTCAATGCATATGATAAACACCTTCACGATATGTATGTGGCTATTGATCAAGGTTGGGAGTATCTGAACACCGAAAAAGAAGCCGCCTTTATCAATTCTATCTATTCTACATTAGAAAATGAATCCATCGATTACGGCATTTTGGAAAAGTCTAAGTCTGTATATGTTTTGCCTAGTGAATTTGGTTGGTCCGATTTAGGTACTTGGGGGGCGCTATCTGAATTGCTGCCGGTAGATGAGAATCAAAATATTATTGTCAACAAAAATGTACTAGTAATCAACGCCTCAGGAAATATTGTTTCAATCCCAAAAAACAAAATAACCGCCATTGCAGGGTTGCAAGATTATATCGTGGTAGATACGCCGAGCGGTTTGCTCATTTGCCCAAAAGACGACGAACAGACCATAAAAAACTTTGTAGCCGAAGTAAAAGTGAAGTTTGGAGAAAAGTTTGTGTAGTCATTCTGAGGAAAAACAAAAAGCGCCGCATCTAGCAGCGCTTTTTTTAATCTTTCAACGTTGAACCCCCTCCGAAAAGTCCCTTTCTGCCAAAGGCTGACTTGTCAGGAGATTTCTGAATCCTCAGTAACAATTAGTTAGCTTCGGTCCAAAAATTCCCTTCGCGTCGATTTTGATTGAAATCAACCTTTTCGGAGCAGACTCAACATTTTACCCTACCATACCCACTCGGGTGATCCTATTTATTGGAATGCGACGTCCTCCTTTGAGTAAAACCTGTTGTTCTGTTTTTGCCCAAATAGTTGTTTTAACAACTTTTTCGCGTTCATTGTCCACAAAATATATAGCGACTTTGTGTTTTTCTAAGTTTCCTAAACTCGCTGCGTGATGCAATTCGGTACTTCTGCGTTGCAAATCTTCCGGATTTTTCAATATTTCTTCGCCCGGAAATACTAGCTTATCCACTTCTTCCTTCTGAATTTCAATTGTTTTGGTTTCCATAGTCTTTTAAAATTTAAAAATAAACAGATTAAATATATCGCAGGTAAAAGGCATGTGTATCTCATTGTTTTACCTTTGGGCGCTGACAATTTAGATGAAAATTGTCAACCACTAAATTACGAAATTTTCCAATTGGAATTATGGTATTAAACAAAGATCGAAAAAAATTGTTCATCATCGGCGGTCCCACAGCTTGCGGCAAAACGGATTATGCCATAGCACGTGCCTTAGCGTTGCAGACTGAAATAATTTCTGCGGATTCTCGGCAATTTTTTCGCGAGCTACAAATTGGAGCCGCTCC
>JAIULY010000209.1 GCA_022565875.1 Schleiferiaceae bacterium
ACACCTAACTCGTTCAGCCGCTGACCCATCCAAGCGGAGTTGGTGTCTATGGTATGTCCTATTAATATTTCATCACCTATGGTGATAATTTCTGACTGCATATTTTATTACTTTTGCCGCAAAGAAATACAAATCCATTTGAATTATGAAACTTTACCGCAACAAACACCTACTAGCAATAGTTTTTGTGATTTTTGGACTCACTGCCTGTGATCAACTTTTACAAATTGCTGAGCAATCCCAAAAACAAGTTGGCCCACCCACAAACACAGAAATTGTTGGCGCTTTAAAGGACGCCTTGATTGTGGGAATTCAGCAAACAGTTACTCGCACCTCTCAGCAGAATGGCTACTATGGCAATAGCCTCATTCGCATTCCTTTTCCTGAGGAAGCTAAGCAGGTTGAAACCGCATTGCGCAATTTGGGCCAAAACAAAATGGTAGATGACTTTGTAATCGCGATGAACCGAAGTGCTGAAGAAGCTTCTAAAAAAGCTACAGATATTTTTGTGGCTTCTATTCGCCAAATGACGATTCAAGATGCTACCGGCATTTGGAAAGGAGCGGATAACGCTGCCACCGATTACTTGAAGCGCACTTCTTACCAAAGTTTGATGAACGAATTCCGTCCTGTAATTCAAAAATCCATTCAAGATGTGCAGGTGACTAGCTTTTGGAATCCTGTTGTTTCTACCTACAACCAAATTCCATTAACGCGTCCTGTGAACCCCAATTTGGAAGACTACATTGCCGAAGCGGCTATAGAGGGGCTTTTCAAAATGGTTGCTGCCGAGGAATTGAAAATCCGCAAAGACCCAGCAGCGAGAACCACACAGCTCTTGCGTCGTGTTTTTGGCTACCAAGGGTAATCCGTGTATCCAACATTTTTTCGCAAACCGTCCTTTTGGGGCGGTTTTTTTGTTTTAATGGCGTTGATGAGTTGCCCTAAGAGTACTTCAAAGGTTGTGCATTGCAATTGAATTTTAATCCTCAGCAAAACCAAAATGACCTTGCTGCGTTTGTTACATTGAAATAGCATTAAAAACAAGACTCACAAAATCATAGCTATGGACAAAATCGTCGGCATTGATAAAATCGTTGAAATAAAGTACGAACTCCGCGAGGGCGGATTGGGAGGTGATTTGCTCGAAATAATGGACGAGCATTGGCCGCTAAAGTTTTACTTCGGCTCAAGTATCATGTTGCCCGCCTTTGAAAACCACATAAAAGGCCTGCGAGAGGGCGAATCGTTTTCTTTTTTACTTCCCGCAGACCAAGCTTATGGCCATATTGACCCCGCTTTGATTCGCGAGGTGCCGCTAAAGCAATTTGAAAACGACATGTGGTTTGACCCCGAAAATCTCGAAGTAGGCGATCGCGTTTCGATAAACGCAGCGCACACCAAAGGCGGTGCGCAAATAGGGGTAATTACCGAAAAATCAGAAAAGAATATTTTGGTAGACTTCAACCACAGTTTAGCGGGTAAAGATTTGCATTTCTCCGGTCAAATTTTGTTCATTCGGGAGCCAATGGTAGACGAGCGCGTGCATCAACGGTACATTGAGCCAAACGGCATCCGCAGCAATAGCCGCTTGAGCGATGGACCTGATTTATAGCTTTTGTTACCATGCATCCCAAACTGGTATCTTTCTTTGAACAACACCAATACACGTGGTTTCCCCAGCAACTACAATTTAGAAAGCCAACAGCCTTTGGTTTTTTAAACGTGGCCATCGCGCCAAGCCAAACGGAGAGTTACCAACAATTGCACGTGACCTTTGGTGCGCATGTTCATCGCGTTGAGGACTTGATACAGCCTTACATTCAAGAATTTCACGGCTCAACCCATACGCGCAACACCACCATTTCGAGTCTTTCCAAACTTCAGCCCAAGCGAAGTAACTTATATCGTTTTCAACAGCAACTGCCTTTAGCCGATATTCAAGAAGATTTGGCCGCCTTTATTTTTCCGTTTCTTCAACCCCAAGAGGATTTACATTTCATTGCAGCAGCACTCAATACACAGCCCTTTCAGCAAACTCACTATAGTTACAACGAGCGACACCGCTGTTTTCGGGGGTTGGCCTTGGCATTAGAAACGACTCCAGCGGAGGTTGAAAAGTTATCGATCGCTTATGCAGAATACTTAAAGCAGCAAGTAGCACCCGAATTTACAAGAAACGCGTTTAAGGCCTTCAGCCGTTATGTGAATCAGTTGGCGGTGCAGCAGAATTAGGGGGGGGGTAAATCCTGAAGGCGAAATGCGTTTGCTTTCTGCAACATGGCAAATAAACTGGGCTAATGAGCCAAGGATGTGGAAGGGCACTTCTTTGACAAACAAACACACGGACCACTTCAAATCTAGCTGTATAAAGCTTGTGCTTGTAGCAATGGGTTAGCTCCATCACCTTTCCTAATCAACTCCAATTTTTACCACCGATTTCAAAATGCCATTATTGAAATTCGTTTCTAGGGGCAGGCCTGAGCTAAAGCTATAAGTTGAAAAAACAGTTTCATCCAAATAAAGATTTTTAATGCCTAGAGTTTTGAACTTTTCATAGTTTTCTTTTCGGCAGACGACAAGAAGAATAGCCGACTTTTCTTGATTCTTTAGAATTGTATGAACCATTTTTTCTTCACAACCTTTACAAGAAATACAAGTAGAAAAATAGATTTGGTTAAAACTCATTTTGTTTACTTGTAGCAAGTTGCTTTCAGTAAAATAGGCCATTACGGCATCTTCTAAATCAAATACATTTTCCAATTCCTTTTCATAGGACTGGCAGGATGGAAAAATAATCAAAATAAACGCGGCTACTAGTACTTTCATTTCTGGTTAAGATTAAGTGTGTACCATCTGAATAAACATTCGGCGCATAGCTCTGGTCTTCAAAATCAAAAGATTTAAGTGATTGTCTTTTTATATCATATACGAACAACGACCAAGTTCTTTTATTGCGACCAATTGTTTTTATACTTGATGGGTTCTCCCTTTCAAGCACCCGATAAATATAGGTATCCTCTATAATCCCAAAGGCAGCGTAAAAAGGCTTTGTTTGTATATTCTCCATCATCTCCGAGAAGTCCTCTACTTTAGCTAATTTTTCGAAGGATTGCGATTTATCACCCAATAAAACTTTTCTCAAGAAAACGCCATTTTTACTGAAAAGGAATATTTCATTCTCGACAGGCAAAGAATAACAAAAAATAGAATCATTCAAAACGCAACGGCCTAAAAACGATCTACAGTATGTTCCATAACTATAGTAATCATCATCTTCAAAAACAGGAAACGTATTTGCCATTATTGTATCACTAGTCAAAATAATTTCATGGGGATTACTAAAGTAATTATTGAAGTCGGCATATGCATACCCTCGCAGAAATAGGGAATCATTTATCCAAGTGGGTGGAAAGAAATAAAACTGTGGCTCTATATTTACGCCAACAGGCAAGCTTCTTTCAAAAAACACCTCTTTATCACGTAAACCAAACTCGATCAACGAACTACTCATCAATAAGTTCTCATTCTCTGACTTTTCGGAATAGAGGTTCAAAAGTACTCGTCCTTTTTTGAAATATATGTCAGCAACCTTTTGGTTCACCTCAAAATCAATTATTGGGTATTTACTAATGCCTCCTGAACTTCCGAGAGAATCAAAATTATGGTACACAACAAATTCTTTGTTAGTAAAATCATACGCTACAACTGAGTCTCCAATAAACTGCCAATGATTTAAGGGATTTTCCTTATCAACTACATGAGTTTTATCTAAAACCAACTCCAAGTCAGGTTGGGGTTGACAGCTATTAAAAAGGAAGACCATGCTGAGAATTAGACATTGCATGGTCTTCATCCCAATATAAAGCTTGGGCATGTCAATTACTTTATTCATATAATAGGAAAAAAACTTTTTCAGCAGATTGGGAAAAGTATAACGGTTGAGTTCCGTTTGCTAAAGCCTCCAATAGCTGAGTATTGTTTTGATCTAACTCGGGAAATAAGATATTATACTTTTCGGGAGTTGAAAAAAAAGAGGTGACATCACCAAGTTCAATAAGCCCATATAGCTCATCTACCAAAGCTAAAACTTCATCGCTTGGGGGATTACTCTCGCCACCCACTTCAAGATTAACGTCGATTTCATTTAAACACTGGAAACCTGGACTATAACACCCGGACCCAGGTCCACATGGATAATTATCATAAGAAGGCGTACATGAAAAGTGCTTAATAATTGGCATGGCTGAAAGTACCGAAGGGCTGTTTGCCAGCATATTTACTTCTTCATCACTTACCTGATTTTCCTTATCACAAGAGCTAAAGAAAAAAACACTTACAGCTAAAATTAAAAATTTATTCATGATTATAAAAATTGAATCACCAAGCCCGTCTTGGCACCTGAAAAACAACCCTTGCTTTTCAACAACAAATTAATTTTATAAAAATTGAACTGCAATGGCAAAAATAGGGTGAATTGCCGCAAAATTTAACACAATCTACCCACAACGGCTACACCCAAAGATATTACTCAGAAAATCAGAAGAATACGAGAGATTAAAGGATTCACTCAAGAATACATGGCATTTGAGTTAAACCTAAGTCAAAGCCAATACCAACGATTGGAGGCTAATGAAAGTGATTTGCGATGGAGTAAGATTTTACAAATTTGCAACATTTTAGGGGTCACCTGTTCCCAATAATTGGGATTTGATGACAAATATGTTATTGAGAACTGCACCAATAGCGGCGTAGGTTCTCAC
>JAIULY010000210.1 GCA_022565875.1 Schleiferiaceae bacterium
GATACCGCTCCAATAATTGTACAGCCGTCTCAGTCAATCGTATGGGTGGGTGATGGTATTTGTCCGAAAAATCGCGGGCAAATTTTCGAAACAACAAATGAATGTCTTCGCGGCGCTCGCGCAAGGGCGGCAGGGTGATTTCTACAGTATTTAGCCTGTAGTAAAGGTCTTCTCTGAATTGTCCCTTTTTAATGGCGTCGTGCATATTCACGTTGGTGGCCGCCACCACGCGAACGTTGGTTTTTTGTGGTTTGGAAGAGCCTACTTTCATAAACTCACCCGTTTCTAATACGCGCAGAAGGCGCACTTGAGTGGGCAAAGGCAACTCCCCTACCTCATCCAGAAAAATGGTTCCCCCGTCTGCTTCTTCAAAATACCCCTTTCTACTGCCCGTAGCGCCGGTAAACGATCCTTTCTCGTGGCCAAAAAGCTCACTATCTATGGTTCCTTCAGGAATAGCGCCACAGTTGACGGCCGTGTAAGCATTGTGTTTGCGATGCGATAAACCGTGAATGATTTTGGGGATGGACTCCTTTCCAACTCCGCTTTCACCGGTCACCAATACCGAGATATCAGTAGGCGCCACCAACATTGCCTTGTGCAAGGCACGCTCTAGCATGGCACTACTTCCAATGATCTCGAATCGCTGTTTGATATCGGTTAATGTCATCGTCTCGGCTCCAATTTATAAGTTAGCTGCATCGGTGTTTCTTGGTAAATGCGATTACCTGACAAAATGTTTATCACCAACGGCCCGTTGGCCTTAATAACTATGGTATGCGCATCGCGAATCTTCTTTTGAAACTTAATCCGCTTGTTTTTTCCTGTCCAAAGTGAGTTCCAAACCTCTTCCCCTTTGGCATTATAAATACGTACTTCAAAACCCGTTACGAGATTCTCCACACATATTTCCTTTGTCTTGTGATAAATGCAAATCTCAATCTCACCATTCACAAAATAACTGTCTTCAATCACACGAAACTCGAGGTCGTTGTCCCACCACTTGCCATCAATGAGTTCTTGGGCATAAGCCGAAATGGACAAGAAACTGAGTAATGTAATTAAAAGAATTTGTTTTTTCATTAGGAAAAAAATAAAGAAACCATATAAAACGAAAGCTAATCTCAACGGGTGCTGTAAAAGAGTGGAAAGGCAAGTGGCGCTTTTTATCCCTCTACCGCCACTCCTTTCAATGTAGCCGCCGTGCATTCATTTATTGTTACGTGCACAAAATCGCCCGGTTTGTAGTGTTCGCGTGGAAAAACCACCACGGTATTGTGTGTGGTGCGACCAAACAACTCCAAGTCGGAGCGCTTTGAGGTGCCTTCTACCAACACCTCATACGTGTTCCCAATTTTGGCCTGATTGCGAATGAGCGAATGTTTCTGCTGTAAATCAATTATTTCGGCCAAACGACGCTTTTTTACTTCTAACGGAATATCGTCTTCCAATTTGCGTGCAGCATAGGTATTCGGACGTTCGGAATAATAAAACATGTATCCGAAATCATATTTCACATACTCCATCAAACTCAAGGTATCTTGGTGGTCTTCTTCGGTTTCTGTGGGGAAACCAGAAATCATGTCATGCGAAATACCACATCCGGGTATAATGCGCTTGATGCGGTCAATCAGTCCAAAATACGCCTCGCGATTGTGCCCCCGATTCATGAGTTCCAACACGCGACTCGATCCCGACTGAACGGGCAAATGAATGTAATCACAAATATTTTTGTGCGCTGCAATGGCGTGCAAAACATCATCGCTCATGTCTTGAGGGTTGGAAGTAGAAAAGCGGATGCGCATACCGGGGACGGCTTGTGCCACCCGTCGCAACAAATCACCAAAATGTACCGCACTGGCTTTGGCTATATCACTCGCCTTTTCAAAATCCTTTTTCAAGCCGCCACCATACCACAAGTACGAGTCGACATTCTGTCCCAATAATGTAATTTCTTTGTACCCCTGCTCCCAAAGCTCAATAGCCTCCTGTACAATGGTTTGTGGATTTCGGCTGCGTTCGCGACCACGCGTAAACGGAACCACACAAAACGTACACATATTGTCGCAGCCGCGCGTAATGGAAATGAATGCCGTTACACCATTACCACCCAAACGAACCGGATGGACATCGTCATACGTCTCCTCTTTAGAAAGGATGACATTGACCGCCTTGCGACCGTCTTCAATTTCTTGAACGAGATTAGGCAAATCGCGGTAGGCATCAGGGCCTACTACCATATCTACAAGTTTTTCTTCATCCAATAATTTGGATTTTACGCGCTCGGCCATGCAGCCCAAAACACCAATCTTCAAATCAGGACGCTGTTCTTTTACTTTATGAAACGTAGCAATGCGCTTGCGAACCGTCTGTTCCGCCTTGTCGCGAATGCTACATGTATTGAGCAAAACCAAGTCGGCTTCCTCCATATTGCGAGTGGTTTCGTAGCCCGCACCGCTCAAAATCGATGCAACAATTTCACTGTCGCTAAAATTCATTTGACAGCCATAGCTTTCAATGTAAAGCTTTTTGCCTAAGCTAGATGCTGATTGTTCAAGTAAGAGCGCCTCGCCTTGTCTGGCCTCTTCTAGTGGGGTGTTTTCTCTCATAATAATTGCTCCATATTTATTGGCTGGGCTATGTTTAGTAGCCGCCTTTTAGCGAACGCAAAACTACAATTATTATTCAAGCAATGACAAATTGACAGCCACAAATATCAGCCCGCTACATTTCCATAAAAAATGCTATGCTTGGCCTACCACTCGAAGAGAAAATTGTAACTTTGACTTTTCACGAAGTACAAGACTATGCAGCTAAATCCCCGTATCCCGCCAGGTAAATTAGAAGAAAAGTGGCAAACCTATCGCTCTACAGCACCACGCATCAACCCCAACAATCGCGACAAGTATAAAGTCATCGTCATTGGCAGCGGCCTTGCTGGAAGTTCCGCAGCGGCCTCGCTCGCCGAATTGGGCTTTCAAGTCGAGGTGTTTACCTTTCACGATTCTGCACGTCGCGCTCACAGCGTGGCCGCACAAGGTGGCGTAAACGCCTCCAAAAATTATCAAAACGATGGCGATTCTGTGTACCGCATGTTCTTCGATACCCTCAAAGGTGGCGATTTTCGCGCACGTGAAGCCAATGTGTACCGACTTGCTGAGTGTTCTATGGCACTGATAGACCAAGCCGTGGCGCAAGGAGTGCCCTTTAATCGCGAGTACAACGGCTACCTCGCCAACCGCTCATTTGGCGGCGTACAAGTGTCGCGCACTTTCTACGCGCGCGGCCAATCCGGACAGCAATTGCTTTATGGGGCCTATCAAGCATTAATGCGCCAAGTGCGCTTAGGCAAAGCCACCTTGCACACCCGGCACGAAATGCAAGATCTTGTTGTAGAAAACAATCGTGCCGTTGGCATTGTTGCCCGTGATTTAAAGACGGGAGCACTCACAAAACACCCGGCAGATGCCGTATTAATTTGTAGCGGCGGGTACGGCAAAGTATACTATCTCAGCACTTTTGCGTTGCAATCCAATGCCACCGCACTTTGGCGCGCACACAAAAAAGGAGCGTTTATGGCCGCCCCTAGTTGGATTCAATTCCACCCTACCTCCTTGCCCCAAAGTGGCCAATACCAAAGCAAGCTCACCTTGATGTCTGAGTCCCTGCGCAACGACGGGCGCATATGGGTCCCCAAAAAACGCAACGACAACCGGCACCCCAACAGCATCCCCGAAGAAGAACGCGATTACTATCTCGAACGCCGCTACCCAGCCTACGGCAACCTCGCGCCCAGAGATATTGCATCGCGAGCGGCAAAAGAACGAATCGACGAGGGCTTCGGTGTGGGCAAACTCAAAAATGCCGTGTACCTCGACTTTTCAAAAGCACTAGCGCAACAAGGCCTTCAAGCACTCAAAGACAAGTACGGGAATCTTTTCGAAATGTATCACCACATCACGGATATCGATGCTTACCAAGAACCCATGCTAATCTCGCCAGCTGCGCATTTTGCCATGGGCGGTTTGTGGGTCGATTATAACTTAATGACCTCAATACCGGGGGTGTTCGCATTAGGGGAAGCCAACTGTGCCGACCATGGCGCGAATAGACTCGGTGCCAATTCCCTATTGCAGGCCTGTGTCGATGGTTATTACATCATACCCAATACCCTGATGGCATTCTTTGCAGAAAACGGCAATGCCCCTACAGATACAGCCGCAGCTTTTGAGAAAAGCATCAACCACTGGAAAGAAACTTTTAAGCGCTGGACCAACAACAACGGAAAGTCAACCGCCGATCAACTCCACCGCAAACTAGGTGCTATCTTGTACCAAAAGTGCGGTCTCTCTCGAAATGCTACCGGGCTAAAAGAAGCCCTCTCGCAAATTCTAGAACTGCAAAAAAACTTTGAAAGCGAAATTCTCATCCCTGGCAACCCCAACCAAATGAATGTCGAATTGGAAAAAGCAGGCCGCTTGCGCGATTTTATAGAATTGGCTTACCTCATGACTTGGGATGCCCTTGACCGCCAAGAGTCCTGTGGCGCACATTTCCGCGAAGAGTACCAAACACAAGATGGCGAACCCCTTCGCAACGACGAAGAATGGGGGTTTGTTTCTGCTTGGGAATACCAACAAAATGCACCACCAAAACGCCATGAAGACATCCTGCATTTTGAAACCGTAGCGCCCACGCAACGCAGTTACAAATA
>JAIULY010000211.1 GCA_022565875.1 Schleiferiaceae bacterium
AGATAGTCCTACATTTTTGGAAACATCCGTATAACTTGAAATTTGTAGACGCTTATCTCCAAATGCCTTACAATTTGGGTACGTCTGAATAATGTAATCAACTGATTTTAAATGTAATAAAAACAAATAGTCCTACATTTTTGGAAACATCCGTATAACTTGAAATTTGTAGACGCTTATCTCCAAATGCCTTACAATTTTGGAGATATCCGCACATAGGTGTTTTCTCCGCACACATGAGTTTTCTTTGAACAATTTCCCTCTTTCCAACACTCCTGAAATACCCATTCTGTTTAAATCTGCAAATGTTACCTAAAGCACAGATTGTTGCCCTCGTTATCACTGCCCCATCAATAGAAAACACTACTTTTGCCAATTCTTTGTAAAACCAATTAGCATTTAACATTTGTCAACACAAAAACTCCACATCAACACCGTTGCGGGTGTCATTGAAGCCCTTGAAATCATTTTCGGAAAGCGGGTCTACGCTGATAAAGCGGTTGAAAAAATTTTGAAATCCAATAAAAAGTGGGGGGCTAGAGATCGTGGATTTGTGGCTGAAAACACCTATGATATGGTCAGATGGTGGCGTTTATTGTGGGCGTTGAAAGGTGAGGAGCCTACGCTGAAACGAAAATCTCTCTGGGAATTATTTGGTATTTGGTGGCGCTATAAAGAGGAAGAACTGCCTGATTGGCCTAAATTCGATACTATCCGTGATGTTGTTCTTCCTGATTTGGCAACCTTGCCGTTTGAGGCATTGCAATCTTACCCCAATTGGCTTCACGAACGTGCCTATGCTGAATTGGGAGAGGACTGGAAAACCATTGCAAGCGAAATGAACAAGCAGGCTAGTGTGGTTATTCGAACCAATCTTTTGAAAGGCTCTCCGGAACAACTCCAACAAATCCTCAAAGCTGAAGGGATAGAAACCCTGCGCTTGTCGAATACCGAAGCCGGATTAGTTATGTTAAAACGCGTGAACAACTTTAGACTTCAAGCCTTTCAGGATGGCTGGTTTGAGGTCCAAGATGGAGGTTCGCAGCAAATAGCCCCTTTTTTAGACGTGAAACCTGGTATGCGTGTCATTGATGCCTGTGCTGGCGCTGGTGGAAAAACCTTGCAGATGGCCGCAAACATGAACAATCAAGGTAGCATCATCGCGATGGATGTAGAAGGTTGGAAACTGAATGAGTTGAAAAAGCGTGCTCGTCGCAATGGTGTCCACAACATTGAAACCCGCACGATTGAAGGCTCTAAAACCATTAAGAGGCTCGCCGAATCGGCAGACTGTTTATTGCTTGATGTACCTTGTAGTGGTACTGGCGTGATAAAAAGAAACCCAGATACTAAATGGAAATTACAACCTGAACATATCGATCAGGTAATCCGAATTCAAGCAGATATTTTGGATTCTTACCCGCAAATGGTCAAACCAGGCGGGCGTTTCGTATATGCCACATGTAGCATTCTTCGAAGTGAAAATGAAGACCAAGTTGCTCGCTTTATGGAACACCGTGGCACCTCGTTTTCTCTTTTATCACAACAAAGAATGGCTCCGAATCAATATTCAGATGGTTTTTTTGTCGCTGTTTTTCAAAAAAATGAATAATGGATAGCGTTACAGAACAAGCAGGCCACTGCGATAATTTAGAGGAACTTTCACCAATCCAACTGCTTGAAGTCATCAATCAAGAGGATGCTAAAGTTGCACAAGCAGTCGCTACAGCTGTGCCGAATATCGCACATTTTGTGGAGCAATTGGTTTTGCGAATGAAACGTGGCGGCAGATTGTTTTACATTGGGGCTGGTACAAGTGGTCGGCTGGGTATTTTAGATGCGTCTGAATGCCCGCCCACTTTTGGTGTGCCGCATGACTGGGTGATTGGATTGATTGCAGGGGGTGATCATGCCATACGAAAGGCTGTAGAATTTGCTGAGGATGACCCCAACCAAGCTTGGATAACCTTAAAAGCCTATGACCTTACAGCCAATGATTGCGTAGTGGGAATAGCCGCATCGGGCACAACACCTTATGTAATTGGCGGGGTTAGTCAAGCCGGTAAACAGGGCTTATTAACCGCTTGCATTACTTGCAATACAGGGTCGCCATTAGCGAAAGCTGTTGACCATCCCATCGAAGTAGTAGTAGGGCCAGAGGTTATTACAGGAAGCACACGCATGAAGGCAGGAACAGCACAGAAAATGGTGCTCAATATGATTAGCACCACAGCTATGGTGCAATTAGGACGTATTAAAGGAAATCGAATGGTGGACATGCAATTGTCTAATGCAAAATTAGTAGAGCGCGGAACCAAAATGATAATGGAAGCGTTACATTTAAATGAAAACATGGCCAAAAAATTACTTCTTGAATTTGGAAGTGTTAGAAGTGTATTAAATAACTATCAACCCAATGGCAAATAAGGAACAATTAGTGAGTGGTTTGCGGCAATTGTCTTTGGCATTGCCATTAATGTTTGCAGGACCCACATTTTACTTTATCTTGGGTAGGCAAGCTCTCAAAGATGGTACGTATTTTTGGACTATCGTTTCACTCTTAATTATGGCTGCTGCTGTTTTTTTTATGGTGAGAGGCATTAGAAAACTATTAAAGGGGTTTTGGGGAGAATCATAAATTCAAATAATCCAAACCAAAGTAGTAACATCTTACAGTTTTAAATTAAAATAATACCGACTGATTCTACAATGACACTTACCCCGTTGCAAAAAAAAGTTTTGGACGCTTATATGCGAGATGAGCTAAATACTGATGATCGCAAAATGCTTGAGCATTCGCTTAAGCACTCGGATACACGGGAACTATATATTGATTATTTAAAACAACACAACTTTAAACTATCGCAATTAAAATCTCAGCCCAACTTATTTTTGGAAAACAACCCGAAAGAAGGCAATAAAAAACACAAGTTTGTTTTTGGAGCCGTTGTAATCACTTTCGTCGCCTTGTTCCTCGGAGTAAATTGGTTTGTCGAACCTAATAAAGGCGAATCACACTTTAATAATTATTACGAAAGCTTCCCTAATATAATTTCTCCTATCGTCAGGGGTGATCAACCCAAATTCTCCGACTCTGCTTTTTTCTGGTATGAAACAAAAAATTTCATAGCGGCTTATCAGTCTTTCGAATATCGCTATACTATATCTAAAAATCCTGATTATGCTTTTTATATGGCCCTAAGTGCCATAGAATTGGGGAATTATGATGTAGCTTTACAGGTGCTTTCCACCATGAGCGAATCAGAATATGCGCTAGTAAACGTAGCGAAAGAATGGTACACTGCGCTACTGCTTCTTCGAAAAAAACAAGAGGACCAGGCGAAAGAAATTCTTGCGGAGTTGGCGAATAAAGACAATGTTTATCGCATTCAATCTCAAGAGTTACTATCCGATTTATAGCTAATACGTTGTTTTTGTAAAAACATCTTAGAAGGTTGAATTTGTGGTCAGCAAAATGTTAGTTGGTTTTACTTTGTTTTTTGCGGATATATAATAGCGCTGCAAAGATTAGTAATAACCCAAGTATACTACCTATCCACTTATTCAAGTGCAAAAAGGTGTTTTCAAGTTCTAATTGCCCCGGGTGCCCTTGAATAATAAAGCCTGACCAAAAATAAGGGTGTCTTTCATTTGTAGAAGCAACTTGTAAAAATTGCTGTTTAGCTAGTGTCAATGCCTTGCTTTTGTCTTCTCCTTTGGCTAAATGTTGGTAGAAGTTGGTCATCAGTGTAGCCGATTGTTCATCAGGTATTGCCCAAAGTGTGTAAACCAAGGTTTGTACACCGGCAAAAGAAAAAGCTTGTCCTAAGCTATTGAACGCCTCATACCCCTCCTCTGAGCCCAATCCAGTATTACAGGCAGCTAATACCACTAATTCCGCCGGTATTTCCAGATGGTAAAGTTCATCTACATGTAATTTGTCGTCACTGAAAATGATATGCGAAGAACTTTCCTTTTCCCCTACTGCTGCATGTGCTGCAATGTGTAAAACTTTTGCATATTCACTGTCTTTCAGAAAGTTGTATTTGCTTCCCGATGCGTTTTGACGAAGGATGGGGTGTAGTTTTGTGGATATCGCCTGTCCTTCTTGCATGGCGCCGGGTAAAGCGGATTGAGCGCCATAAATGGGGGAATAGACATAAAACCCACTTCTTGTTTTTTGTTGTAACTGACTAGAAAATTCGTAATTTGTTAAATTCCTTGAATACCGAACTTCTTTTTGTTCTGCGATAAACTTTTTTTCTTGGCTCGAAATCAAAGCTTCAAATGGCAGTAATTGTAAAACCCCATCTGAAATAATGGTGAATTTGGAATAAGAATGTAATCTTTCCCAGTTTGGAAGCAGTTTTTCAAAAACGCGGATCGACTGGGGAAAATAATCGGAGCTGGGGTTTTTAATGACTTTGATAAGGCTAATAACCTCTGCCTCAACATGATATTTGTTTCCGAGATAATAGGATTTAACTTCTCTTTTTGAAATCTCAACTAAAAAGGCAAGATCCTCAAACATAAAGTATCGCAAAAGCACTTCATCTTCACGGAGGGTGTTTACTAACCTTGTGATATTGAGGTTCTGATTGAAAAGCGATTTAAACTGTGGGTTCTTTTTGTTAAAAGTGGCTTGCCAGTCTCCTATATTCCTTTCAATAGATTCGATATTGGCTTGA
>JAIULY010000212.1 GCA_022565875.1 Schleiferiaceae bacterium
CCTTGGTTTAGAAGGGGGATAGGGAAGCGACGTTTTCTCGAGGGGTTTATGCCTTCGGCTGGGGTTTATCGCTGCGCGGGCTGTGCCCTTGCTCGCAGTTTATTGCGTTCGCCTGGCGGCTCACAGTTTATGGAGGGTGTTTGGGAGACACAGGAAGACAGAAGTTTCATAGAGAAACCACCAACTCAAATTTAGATTCCGAAGGAATCAAACCTTCATAAACCTTCATAAACCTTCATAAACCTTCATAAACCTTCATAAACCTTCATAAACCTTCATAAACCTTCATAAACCTTAGCAATCCTTCGTGCACACTTCCTGCACCTTCGTGCTCCAGAAAAAAAGAATCACAGCAGGAATAGCGAACTGGCCTCTCTAAAAAGTCGCTCTAAATTACTTTGCCAGGAGCAAAATGCAACCACCAATCCGGAACGTCTTGGAAACGGAAAAATAAATCTCTAAAAAAAACACAAACAATAGTTGTCAACTGAGAAAAGCGATTTATATTTGCAGCCCCGTAAAAGGGTAGGTTTTTTAAGATCGAATCCTCTTAGTTTAAAAGATATTAAGTCATGAAACGTACATTTCAACCCTCACGCAAGAAGCGCACCAACAAACACGGATTCCGTACACGCATGGAATCAGCTAACGGCCGCCGTGTAATTAAAGCGAGAAGAGCTCGCGGGCGCAGAAAACTGACAGTATCAGACGAAGGTAATCATAAAGGTTGATTGTGTTCTCGTTTTGATAAACGCATAAAGGTGTTGCCATTTGGTAACACCTTTTTTTTGACCCATTGCTTTGATTTTCAACTTGCCCAAAATTTCATATCCCCGACATCATGCCAAGAGATAACTCCATTAAGTCCGTACTGATCATCGGTAGTGGCCCAATCGTAATAGGTCAAGCTTGCGAGTTTGACTACTCCGGATCCCAAGCCGCACGATCGCTCCGCGAGGAGGGTATTGAGGTAACACTCATCAACTCTAACCCGGCAACCATTATGACGGACCCTGTTACCGCCGACCATGTTTACCTGCTGCCATTGACCATCGAGTCCATTGAACACATCTTGGAAAAGCACAATATTGACGCTGTATTACCTACTATGGGCGGACAAACAGCCCTCAATTTGGCGATGGAAGCGGACAAACAAGGCCTTTGGGAAACGCATGGTGTACGCATGATTGGGGTCGATATCGACGCCATTAATATCACAGAAGACCGGGAGGAATTCCGGTTGTTGATGCAGAAAATCGGTGTAGGCGTGGCGCCATCTGCAACAGCAAAATCGTTCCTTAAAGGAAAGGAAATTGCTCAGGAATTTGGCTTTCCACTGTGTATTCGCGCTTCGTATACGCTTGGTGGCAGTGGCGCAGCAATAGTTTATGATAAAAATGACTTTGAAAACTTACTGAGTCACGGACTTGAGGTGTCGCCCATTCATGAGGTGATGATTGACAAAGCTTTGATTGGTTGGAAGGAATACGAGCTCGAGTTGTTGCGCGATGCCAATGACAATGTTACGATTATTTGTTCTATAGAAAACATGGACCCTATGGGAATTCATACCGGCGACTCGATCACGGTAGCTCCCGCCATGACACTTTCAGACCGCACCTACCAACGCATGCGTGATCTGGCTATCAAAATGATGCGCTCCATTGGGAATTTTGCCGGCGGTTGTAATGTGCAGTTTGCCGTAAGTCCCGACGAAAAGGAAGATATTGTGGCTATCGAAATCAATCCTCGTGTGAGCCGGAGTTCTGCACTCGCCTCGAAGGCCACGGGCTATCCCATTGCCAAAATTGCTTCCAAACTGGCCATTGGCTACCATTTGGATGAATTGCAAAACCAAATTACCAAAACCACATCGGCCTTCTTTGAACCTACGCTTGACTACGTTATTGTGAAAATACCACGCTGGAACTTCGACAAGTTTGAGGGCGCTGATCGCACCCTTGGCCTGCAGATGAAGTCCGTTGGCGAAGTGATGGGCATTGGACGAACGTTCCAAGAAGCCATTCAAAAGGCCGCGCAATCCCTCGAAATACGCAGAAATGGTCTCGGTGCAGACGGAAAAGGCTACACAGACCAAGACCAAGTGATGGAAATGCTGGCCAATCCAAGTTGGAATCGCGTTTTTGTGTTATATGACGCCATTCAACTCGGCATTCCATTGCGTCGTATTCACGAGGCTACCAAAATCGATATGTGGTTCTTGCGACAATTTGACGATTTAGTACAAGTGCAGCGCCGTATTGAAGCCGAAACCTTAGACAGCATTTCAAGAGGGCTTTTGCTAGAAGCCAAAACCAAGGGGTTTGCCGACCGTCAGATTGCACACATGTTGCATACGTTGGAAAGCAAAATCCACGATAAGCGCATGAGCTTTGATATTCATCGCGTTTGGAAATTGGTAGATACCTGTGCAGCGGAATTTCCTGCTGAGACACCCTATTACTACTCTACTTTTGAAAACCTTGGAGGGGCGAAAGGGTTGCCTATGGTGAGTCGAAACGAAAGTGTTGTTTCAGATAAACCAAAGGTGGTAGTGCTCGGTTCAGGGCCCAATCGCATTGGACAAGGTATTGAGTTTGATTATAGCTGTGTACATGGTGTAATGGCGGCTAAAGAATGCGGTTACGAAACCATTATGATCAATTGCAATCCTGAAACGGTTTCTACGGATTTCGATACCGCAGACAAACTGTATTTTGAACCCGTTTTTTGGGAGCATATATACGATATCATCCGCCACGAAAACCCAGTTGGCGTGATTGTGCAGCTCGGTGGCCAAACGGCGCTGAAACTAGCCGAAAAATTGGAGCGTTTTGGTATACGCATCATGGGCACATCATTCGATATGCTTGACCTTGCGGAAGACCGCGGACGCTTTAGCGAAATGCTCCACGAAAACAATATTCCTTACCCGCAATTCGATGTCATTACATCCTCTAACCAAATTCACGACGCAGCCAAACGCATTGGCTTTCCTATGTTGGTGCGCCCTAGCTACGTGTTGGGCGGACAGGGCATGAAAATCGTGATTAATGAGGAGGAGCTCGAACACCACGTGGTGGAACTTTTCAAAGACTTCCCTGGAAACCGCATATTGCTCGATCATTACTTGGACGGTGCTATTGAGGCAGAGGCAGATGCCATCTGCGACGGCGAAGATGTCTACATCATCGGAATCATGGAGCACATTGAGCCCTGTGGTATCCACTCGGGTGATTCTAATGCTACGTTACCTCCCTTCAACTTGGGCGAGTGGGTAATGCAGCAAATCAAAGATCACACACACACCATTGCCAAGGCGTTGGGAACCGTTGGTTTGATAAATATTCAGTTTGCCATCAAAGACGATACGGTATATATCATCGAAGCGAACCCAAGAGCATCGCGCACCGTGCCGTTTATCTGCAAAGCGTACGGAGAGCCTTATGTCAATTATGCAACAAAGGTCATGCTCGGTGAAAAAAAGGTGAAGGACTTTACATTCAATCCGAAATTGGAGGGCTGGGCCATCAAAATTCCAGTTTTCTCTTTCGATAAATTTCCAAAAGTAAACAAACAGTTAGGGCCACAAATGCGTTCTACTGGAGAAAAGATTTACTTTGTGAAAAACTTGAAAGACCCCGTTTTTAGAAAATTGTATTCAGAAAGAAATTTATATCTAAGTAGATAAGAACAATGAAATTCCTCCTCATATTTTTATTGGGCTATGTCCTGCTAAGGGTGGTTAATGTGCTGGTGGCTAGCTTTAAAGCTGGTCTTCGCGGCAGTGAGAAAAAAACATCGCAGCGGCGAAGTAGCCAACCCAAAAACGGCCAAGTTACCGTAGATTACAACCCCGAAAGTGGCAAGCGCCCCAAGCCTAAAGTAGGTGAGTACGTGGATTATGAGGAGATTTCTGATTCCAAAAAATAAGTTGCAAAGCAAAACTCCCACTTTCTTCGTGGGAGTTTTTTTTATATCCCTTTGTAGTAATAAAGAAATGTAAGCGATATAACTTCGTCACGAGGTTAAAGTCTTGAAGTTGTTTAGAACTTTTTTGTCAAGCTTGCACTGCTAGTTTCCGCTTGGAAAAGCACCCAATAATCTTCGTTTTTTCGGTAAACCCTTTCTCTTACTGTATTCTTTAGGCGCGATTCTCTAGGTAAAAGAAACCCACTTTTGTTGTGGTAATGGTATTTGTATCATTATTTTTATCGCTGTTTTTTTTGTGTTTTGCTGTTGTAAGCCATAACAAGGGACAGTAGGCAGCCATTTTACATGTGATATATGTATTCATTCACAATCATTATGTAAGATAAACAATTAGAGAAACCGCACCTTTGCTAGGTAATACAGTTGAAGATGTAACATCTACTAAGGTTGTCTAAATAGAAAGAATTCAGCATGACGAGCGTATTTTATTCTGTAATAGGGCAAAGGAACTCACCATAGAGCTATTGCAATGAAAGGCGTACCTTTTAGCAAAAGTATTTCAAGGGACATAGTTGTTTGACCGCATTTTTTTTATGTCAACGGCGCCTATTAAAACAGTACCAAATAAGAGTACAACCGTTGCGCACTTGTCTACACAACCAGGTGCCAACACATTACAAAACATATGGACACAACAGCGAAAGTAGTAGTAAGTGCATTGGCGGGATTAGCCATTGGAGC
>JAIULY010000213.1 GCA_022565875.1 Schleiferiaceae bacterium
AAGCCCTCCCTACATCGCTTAAACTATTATAAACTCGGCAGTATCACGCTGCACCGATATTTGGAGGCCGCAAAATATGCGGCTTTTGAAATTTACAAAGAAGAACTCAAGCATTTACCCCCCAATAAGTCGGCAGAGCAAGTAGCTAATTGCATTGCCCTGCTTACCTACGAAGCCTATGGAGCTGACGGTTTGGCTAAGTTGTACTTTCACAAGGAGCCTTGGATAGAAAACACACGACACAACGCCATAACATCCAGGCAAATGCAAAAAGAAAAAGAGTTTAAAACCCTACTAAAACACTGCGGTATTACGCCCAAGTAAAAACACGTGTGGCGACGCAAGGTAAAAGTGTACTTTTGCACCACTAAAAAGTAATGCAATGATAAAACGCAAATTCAACGTTGGCAATGTTTCTGTTGGCGACGATACGATGTTCTTAATTTCTGGTCCTTGTGTAATTGAGGATGAAGCCATCATGATGAAAACCGCTGAAGAACTAAAGGTCATCACGGAACGCCTCAATATTCCCTTGATTTACAAGTCCTCTTTTCAAAAAGACAACCGCAGTTCTGTCAACTTTTATCAAGGCCCCGGCATTGACGAAGGGTTGCGTATTTTGCAGCGCATCAAAGAAGATTTTGGTTTTCCTCTTTTAACAGACATCCATTACCCAGACCAAGCAGCTCCAGCGGCAGAAGTGGTCGATATATTGCAAATACCCGCTTACTTGTGCATGCAAACTACCTTGGTGTTAGAAGCCGCACGAACGGGCAAAACAGTGAATCTGAAGCACGGGCAGTTTTTGGCGCCCGAGAATATGATAAAACCGGTGCAAAAAATAGAGAGTGTAGGCAATCACAACATCATTTTGACAGAGCGTGGATACAGTTTTGGCTACAACGATTTAATTGTAGATCCAAGAGCGTTTTACCACATGCGTGAAACGGGCTATCCGGTTGTGTTTGATGTTACGCACTCCATTCGCAAATACGGCATCCCAAGTGCAGACCCCAATGGCGGTGCGCGTCAATACCTTGAAGTTTTGGCTCGGGCCGGAGTAGCTTCGGGCGTAGACGGTTTGTTTGTAGAAACGCATCCTTGTCCATCAGAAGCGCTTTGCGATGCGGCTAGCCAATTGGACATAGCCCATTTGGAAGAGTTCCTCAAACCGTTGATCGAATTGCATCAAGTAGAAGTGCGTTACCGAAAGGATTAATCGTGCATTCACAAAATAGAAAAGCGGAGTCGTTCCGCTTTTTTCGTTTACACTCGTGTTATGAAGAAGTATTTTGTTTTCCTCTTGTTTTGCATTGGGCTACTTTCAAATAGTAAAGCTCAGGAAATCATTTTATTAGATAGCGTACAAAAAAACACCTACACCCCAAAGCAACTCGGTGCACTACACTTTATCCCCGATTCTGCCTTTGCCACAAAATGGGTGGCAACTGTAGCCATACACTATTCAAAAAATGACCAGCTTTCGGTTTTTAAATTTTTGGACAAAGCTTGTATTGCCCACGGGGCCAATGCCTTTCAAGAATACGCAAAAGGCTACGACAGCACATCAGCAACCTATTTTTGGCACATCGGGCTGCACGCTTTTACCATTTTCGACATCGATAAATTGCCCTATTTACCTCCGGCTATTTATGTTCTCAACCTTTCGCATCACAGCTTAGGCACCGCTATAGAGGCGCAATCCTCAGAAACGTACTTCACCCTTCCCCCAGATACGTTTCAAGTGCTATACGCCGGCACAGGGAGTTTGTTGCGATTGGATGGCCTTGCCGGAAGTAGCTTCAAGAGCAAGCGTCGCCGCATGGAGCGGGAGTTTGTTTTCAGTGCAAAAGGCACCCCCAACCGGTGGTCTTACAAATCGTGGTATTCAGCTCGCAAAGGGATTTATGTTACGCTTGCTCAACCCATTGGCGAATGGCTTTTGTTTGGCATGGGCTACGATTGGTGGCAAGAGGAGGCACCAACAGAATATATCTTCCCCCATGATTAGGTTGGAACACACTGCAATTAAAGATCAACCACTTTGTTATCAACGCTATAATTGGCTAACATCTCCAAGTCGGTAGAAAAACTGAGGAAATTGAAGGTAGATTGACGCTAGAAATTTGCTTTTATTGAAAAGTCTAGAAGTTACAAAAAAGCAATTCAACTACTTGCCCTTATTGTTTCCCCTCGGGGACACGCACCGCGTTGGGGACAAAGTGGGTATAATCGCCATGGTTTCGCATCACATCGCGAACGATACTAGAGCTGACATATGAAAAACCTGCTCCGGTGAGCAAAAACACCGACTCTACCTTGGGTAGCAACTTTCTATTGGCTTGGGCAATGCCCTTTTCAAACTCAAAATCTGCAGGGTTGCGAAGCCCTCGCAAAATAAACTGCGCACCAACAGTTTCGCAAAAGGCAACCGTTAGGCCACTGTATTCCATGACTTTAATTTTTGATTCTCCAACAAAGGTCTTTGTAATCCACGCCATGCGTTGTTCGAGAGAAAACATGTATTTTTTATTGCTATTGACCCCTATAGCAATAATTATTTCGTCAAAAAGGGGGAGTGCTCGCTGTACAATATCAAAGTGACCATTCGTAATGGGATCAAATGATCCTGGAAATACCGCTATTCTTTTGGTCATGTTCATTTTGCTTTATGTGTTTCGATACAATTGAGCAACAGCCTTGAAAACACCTCTTTAGTCGTCCAATTTCGATAGCGAATTTGCTGGGGGATAATGCTCGCATCAGACAATCCGGGCACGCTGTTTACTTCGATCAAATATACATTTTCTTGTGCATCCACAAAAAAATCGCACCGCGCGAGGCCATTTAGATACAATCTTGCATACACCTCCTCGGCCAGTTCCATCACTTTGGTATAAGCCGTGTCGGTTAATCGAGCTGGCGTAATTTCTTGTGAACGACCTTCATATTTAGCTTGAAAATCGAAAAACTCGCCTTCGGGAACAATTTCCGTTACGGCAATGGCCGCAATTTCTCCCGTCCAATTGCTTACACCACAACTTACTTCCCTACCTTCGAGCATGCTTTCCAATAATACGCGATGATCTTCTGCATAAGCTTTCTCAAGGGCTTGCGGCAATTCCTCTGCTCGCTTCACTTTACTTACGCCAAAGCTACTTCCAGATCGGCTGGGCTTTACAAAAAGTGGCAGCCCCAACTCTGCAATTACAGCATCCCAATTTAAGTGGTCGCCTTTGGTATAGTAAATGGCCTTTGCGCCAGGAATCCAAAATTGTTTCAGCAGCAAATTACATTCAGCTTTGTTGAACGTCAATGCCGATTCAAAGACACCCGATGAAGTATAAGGAATACCCAGCACATCGAGATAGCCTTGAAACTTACCGTCTTCCCCGGGTGTGCCGTGTATGGCCATAAAAACGCCTGCAAAAGTGATGTGCTTTTTGTCGATTGTTAGTGAAAAGTCACCGCGATTCACCGGATACTTCTTGCCCAAAACTTCGGCATGCCAACCTTCTGGTCGAATGAGAATCGGGTACACATCAAATAACGTCGTGTCGAGATCATTAGCGACGTTTTGTCCCGTTTTCACGGAGATTTCCCATTCTGGGCTATACCCTCCCATTACAACTGCAACAGGAAGCTTAGGTGTTGTATGTGCCATTTACATGAAATAAGGTGCAAAGAAACAATTTAGTATCGTTCGGTGGAGCGCTTGGCCTACGCATTTTCAAAAATAGCCATTAGCTCTTGTGCATTGGCTAAGGCTGCTGGTGTCAGTTGTTCGCCGCTCAACATTTTGGCAATGGCATGCAGCCGGTCATCACCCAACACTTCTTTCAGCACTGTGGTAGCTACAGCGCCCTCTTGTGACTTAGAAACGCGGTATTGGCGTTTGCCAGCTGCGGCTATTTGCGGCAAGTGGGTAATGGCAATTACCTGCATCCTCAGTCCCATTTCTCGTAGAATATGCGCCACTTTTGTCGCTGTATCGCCAGAAATCCCCGTGTCAATCTCGTCAAAAATAATGGTGGGTAAACCTTCTGTTTCCGAAAGAATTGCCTTGAGGGCTAGCATTACCCGTGAGAGCTCGCCACCTGATGCAATCTTGGTGAGCGGCTGCGGTGCCAAACCGCGATTGGCGGAAAAGGCAAATTGCACGAGGTCATTGCCCGTAGTTGCAAAATCTTTGCGCGGGTGAAGAGTTATTTCCAAACGCGCTCCCATCATGTTTAACCCCTCTAAAATGGCGGTAACTTTTTGTGTGAGCTGCGGCAAAGTAGCGGCGCGACTCTCCGTAAGTTGTTCGGCTACTTGCGTCAATTGTTCGCGAGCGCCTTCAATTTCAGCGTCTATCTTCAATCGTCGCTCTTCTCGCGATGCCGCTAAATCCAAAGCAGCGGCAATGGCATCGTGTTTTCGCAACAAATCTTCCGTGCTGTCTACCTTGTGTTTGTGAAACAAGTTTTGCAGCATTTGCAAACGCATATCCAATTGCAGGAGCTTTTCAGGATCTACGTCTTCAGCTTCTTTAGCGCTCAAGTCCGTTGCGATATCATCTAACTCAATGGCTACTGAAGCCAAGCGCTCCATCCAACCTGTGATTTCTTCGTCATGCGCACTTGCGGGACGCAAGGCAG
>JAIULY010000214.1 GCA_022565875.1 Schleiferiaceae bacterium
GCGTCATTTGTAGCTTGAAAGGGCAATGATAGTGTATCGAGATACATCCAATTTTGAAGGTTTGTGAGTGTGTAACCCAAGTGAAATACCTTACCGAAATTTCCCGAAAATCCAATCTTTTGTGTGCGGATGGGATCTAAATCAGTATTCAACCAATTGTAAAAATTGGAGCGATAATTTTGCCAAAACAAGTTGGGGGTTTTTCCACTAATAACCAAATCGCCCTTTGCATGCCAGCTAGTAGCCTTACCTAAACGCAATTGCCCTGAGAGCATACTTCCAGCTAAATTGCCAATCGTATTTAAAGCACCGGTTGAAGTGAAATACAATAAATCACTTTCATTTTGAAAATTAGCTTCATAACCCAAGCCAATGGCTTCTTGGTAGCTATTAAACAACTCACTGCCAAGGTTTTGAAAATGGTAAAAAGCAAAAGCGCGCAGTTCTTGTCTACGACCCGACGCATCTGTTTTGCCCAAACTAACCCCTGCTTTCTGTGTCCATTGATTGGAACGCAAAGTATCCGCAGTAATAGGCCCTAATGTAAAAGCTGGAAAAAAGGTAGTATTGGAAGTATTGAAGGCAAAGGACTTGTTTTGAAATTCTACGTCGTGAAATGCTGTAACGCGAAAATCTCGCTTGTTTACAAACAGACTGTATTGCTGTCGCGAAAAAGCGTTTACGCGGTACATATCGCTTCGGGTAACATTCCTAGAGGCACTCGGCAAATTGATCAGCACACTCTCTCGGTTTGGCACTTGATTTTCTGTAAATTCTGCTAGGTTGGTAATACCACCATTTTCGGTTAGTTTGATGCGGTTGAACTGAAACGCACCTAGTACTTGAAAACGTCGATTGGGGTTGGTGTAATGACTCGTTAGCTGAAAATCGTCCCGAAGCACCAGATTGCTGCTGTAATCGCCCAAAGAATTGGTGCGATTGTAACTGCCGTAATAATTCCAACGGCTGCCAAGATTTTGAGAAAAATGCATGCGAAAATCCTGCCCTCTGTTATAACCTGTAATAAAGCGCATATCAGAAATGGGCGACTTCACATCGTAATACGGTAGGTCTTTGATGTTTTTAAAAGTTCGTTCGCCCTCACCAAAATAGAAGTCAGAAAGGTGAGACGTGTCGCTTTTGAAAAATAGCCGCTGTGTGGCATGGCCAAAATTACTCATCGGCAACAAGCCAAAAGCATCGCCATTGGGTACTATAAAACCGTCAAATTGGTCAACTTGAACCGTTGTATCAACATGCTGATAAGCCGAATTGAGGTATTTAAAACGGTGTGAGTAAGGTGTTTGATCTTCTTCTTCGAGGAGAAAAGTTTTGGTGACGGCGCTGTCTTGTGCTGCTATTTGTGTACTGTCAATACTACCCTTTGTTGACAGTGAATCGGTTACTGCCTGATCAACTTCGGAAATTTTTGTTGTGTCTTGTTGGGCTAAGCCAATGTTCGGAAGCGTGAGAAGCAACACAAAAAGACAAAACCTCCCGCACCAAGGCGAGAGGTTTGTTTTGAATGAAAATGTCTTTTTATTGCGGTTGCTCATGGTGCTTTATTGCCTATTCTTCAACCCAATCGGCGATGAAAAGATTGGTTTCACGTGTGCCGCCGTTATGACGATTTGAGCTAAAAATCAACTTCTTCCCATCAAAGCTAAACATGGGGAAAGCATCAAAGCTATCATCAAAAGTAATTTGTTTGAGGTTGGTGCCGTCTAGGTCAATCATATAGATGTTAAAGGGAAATCCGCGTACTGAGGCGTGGTTCGAAGAAAACAAAATCTTTTCACCAGAGGGATGAAAGTAAGGAGCCCAATTGGCATTGCCCAGGTTGGTAACCTGACGCAATTCAGAACCATCTGTACGACAAACATAGATTTCCATGTTTGTGGGTTTTACCAAGCCTTCTGCAAGTAGGCTTTTGTATTCTGCTATGGCTTCAGGTGTTTTTGGGCGAGAAGCTCTAAAAACCAACCAATCGCCATCAGGCGAGAAAAACGCGCCACCGTCATAACCCAATTCATCAGTAACTTGTGTTACCGCTCTTGTGTTTAAATCCATTACATATAACTCCAAATCCCCAGAGCGATCCGATGTAAACACCATCTTGTCACCTTTTGGCGAAACGGTTGCTTCTGCATCATAACCAGGAGCCATTACCAAGGTGTCCACAATATTCCCGTTGAGATCTGAAACGAAAATATCGTAATCATCATAAATAGGCCATACATAACTTCCTTTATTCTCAGGAACATGCGGACAAGAGCCATGTCCCATGTGTGTAGAGGCAAATAAAATAGTGGTGTCACCGGGCATAAAAAAGGCACACGTGGTGCGGCCTGTTCCCGTAGAAATCAATTGGGGTTTTTCTTCCTTCATGTTGACATTGTCTAACTCAAAGTAGAAAATTTGATCACACTCTAATCCCCATTGGTCGTAATTAGATTGAAAGGTGACCATTTTGTTGTTAAAACTAAAGTACGCTTCCGCATTATCGCCACCAAAAGTGAGTTGTTTTAAATTTTTAAGGTGTATTTCACTTTCGTAACGCAAGGTGTCAGGCTGCTCATTAGATGTTATATCCTCTGTATCAACCACAGCGGGGTTTGAATTACAGGCTATTAGAATTGCCAAAGGCAGCACACTTAGGTATTTCATGTTTCTAAAAATTTTGCGCAAAACTAACTATAAATCTCCATTGCCAAAGCCTGTAACAAGAATGCTTCGCCCAAAGAAATCCATTTTTTCATTTAACCATTAAATTATCTTTCCAAAGTGTTGATAAATGATGTGATGACAGGCAGTAAACTGGGATGTAAATCATAAGCAGGGTTGGCATAAGCATCTTTATTTTCTTCGGCGTTTGCCACCATCTTCATTACGTGATTCATGAATTTGAGCTCATGGTACACCGCATTGGGTTGACAATCATTTAGACATCTCCCCTCCTCTACTGGCACTTGTAAATCCGCTGTGCCTTGAATAATAAGGGTAGGCTTGGAAATTTTAGCTAAGGTTTCGCAGGGTGAGTGCCGCATCCAACTGATCAAATAGGGTTGCACTTGGAGATTGAAAAGGCTAGAGAGTGACGAAATATCATCTTCCACCTTATGTCCTCGCGAAAGGCTATCTATTTTTAAAACTGCTCTGTCATAAACAGCTTGAGGTAACGATTGTAGTTGATCTTTTAAAATGTCTCCCGCTGCTTGACATGGGCCGAGCAAACTGATAAAAGCATCGGCATCTGCCTGTTGCAAAGCCAACATCCCAATTAGGGAGCCCTCACTGTGGCCGGCAATAATTACCTGTTGAAATCCGATGCTTTTTAAATGATTTACACAGGTATTGGCTCCGTCAACCATGTCTTGAAATACCATTTTATCCATAGGAATACCCACTTGACTTTGACCTATACCGGGTTTGTCATAGCGGAAGACGGCTGTAGAAGTTGTGGTTAAATCTTCTGCAAGATATTTCAAACTATTGTTTTTTCCAGCCAAAATAAAACTGTTCCCATCGCGATCTGTGGGGCCAGAACCTGCAATCAACAACACTACAGTTTGCCTTTTTGACGAATCAACCTCCGTCAAAACACCATGTATAGCCCCTTTGGCAAAAGGCAACGCCAGCTCTTTTTCGTAAAACGTTTGCGCTTGAAGAGAAGAAATTGCAAACCATAGGAATGCCCCGAACACAACCCGAGAAAAAATACTTTTCATAGAATAAACCATTATTACCAGTTTTTTAAAGGAAACCACCGAAAGTTAATACGTTTAGCAGCTATTTCCATTAGCTAAACATGAAAACATTATCACATACTAGTTTCGCAACGAATATAAACATTACAACCATGAAGAAAGTCATTTATTACGCTATTGGAGTATTGCTCATAACTGGATCATTGTCCTCATGCGATGAAGACGACGATGCAACCAATGGACCTGGAGGAACTACCCCAGCATTTGAATCGGTAGTGCGCATCACAGAAGGCCCCACCACGGGCGATATCGCTTGTCATGCCATTTTTTATGACATGTATTTTGATGCATTTGAAAAAAACGCACTCTCATTTGACTTGATGGATAACATCAATATTACCGAAGCTAATCTGAGCGTAGGCATTAGCCTGTACAGTGATGCTTCCGTTTTCGACCAGTTGATAGAAGGTGTAGCCTATACCTTTCACGAACAATGGACCATAGGCGGTCCTGAAGATGAATTTGGAATTGGTGTTACTTGGCGAGATGGCGCTGGAAACACCATCCATTACACCGATGTTTATGGGGGCGAAATCACTTTTGAAGAAATATCAAACAATCGTGTCAAAGCTACCTTTAGCTTTATCGCCGTTTCGCCTGCCACATCCGATACCATCGTTGCCAGCAATTGCACCCTGATTGCCAATCGAAGCTGATAAGAATCAAACTATGAATAGCAAGGCGATTCCTCAAGGGGGTAACGTTCTCAGTTTGGGGTATCGCTTCTAGCGATACCCTCTTGCTTCCTGCTTTTGTGCGACTCAGTAAGGCTAGTAAATGCACCTTTGTTAAAAGTGCTTAGTACTTCCATTGCTTCCCATTTTCTTTGCGTTACTACAATTTAACTTGAACTAAATCAACCTATA
>JAIULY010000215.1 GCA_022565875.1 Schleiferiaceae bacterium
AGGCGTTAGATGCGCTGCCTCAATCTTTTCCGAACTTTATATCCGGCGTCATCTGGTAATGTAAGTGGAACAAAGGCGCCGCGTTTATACCATTTTGTAGCGTTTAGGGATAAAACGACTCCGGTAAAAGTACATGCTCCAGCGACAACAGCTAAAACAACAGGAAACCCAGTTACTGAAACAGCGACACTTACAACAACACTTCCAGCAATCATTAAACCATTGGCTGTTCTGGTTTGCTTATGCATGCCTAACAGGGCCCATTGCAATTGCGCCAATTGCGCATCTGAAAAGTCATCGAAAATCATACTTTCAAGGGTTGACTGTTTTAAAACATGAGCCGTTGTGTCTGGCGAGGGAGCACTTTTTTGTGCGAATGCATATCCAGAAAAGGTAAGCAGCAAAGCGATACATATATTTTTCATAGGATGGTTGTTTTGAATCTTCAAAAATATATTGTCTGGTAATAGAAAACAAGACGGTTTTTACGATTTTGACAAATTTTTTTTCGGTTTGGTTTGATTACTTTTGCTTTGCAAATACAACGTAAGGTGTTGGCGTGTTCCTTTTGTCGAAAGAGCTGTAACATTAGCCGCAATGCAAACACCAACAAACAAATATGAAAATAATGCGTACGAATCCTTTTTATGTTTCCCTTGCAGTTGGCTTCTTTGCAGTGGCCTGTAACACTGCAGAAGACCAATCACAAGTTATGCTTTACCCCGAGTCCTTCCCCGACGCCACTCAAGGCGACACCCTACACGGTGAGTTTATTGCTGATCCTTACCGGTGGTTAGAAGACGATTTAAACCCCAAAACGCGTGAGTGGATCATTGCACAAAACGAAGTTACCAACGATTTTCTTTCGAAAATTCCATTCCGCGACGCCATCAAAGAGCGCTTGACAGAAGTTTGGAACTACGAACGCATTTCTGCACCAACCAAACGCGGTGATTATTATTATTTCTCTAAGAATGATGGGTTGCAAAACCAGAGTGTATTGTATCGCAACAAAGAAGGTCAAGAGCCAGAGGTTTTTCTAGACCCTAATACATTTTCCGAAGACGGTACCACCTCGTTGTCGGGCATGAGTTTTTCTAAGGATGGATCACTTTGTGCCTACAGCATCAGTGTTGGCGGTTCCGATTGGACGAAAGTCATTATTCTTGATGCGGAATCCAAGACCCAAATTGGGGATACGCTAAAAGACGTTAAGTTTTCTGGGCTTTCTTGGAAAGGCAACGAAGGCATCTTCTATTCGTCATACGACAAACCAGATGGCAGTGAATTGAGTGCAAAAACCGATCAGCACAAATTGTACTTCCACAAAATCGACACACCACAACAGGAAGACGAGCTCATTTTTGGTGGCGCCGCTACTCCGAGGCGGTACATTAGCGGTTATGTCACCGAAGATCAGCAGTTTTTAATCATCTCCGCTCAAAACACTACAACGGGTAACGAGTTGTATTTTATGGATTTAACGAAAGTGAAACCAGAGATAGTTACTGTTATCGACAACTTTGACAACACCCACAGCGTGGTGCATACGCACCGAGGACGCTTGTTTATCCGCACTAATTTCAACGCTCCCAACTACCGCTTGGTGGTTGCCGAATCTGCTACGCCACAGCCAGAGACTTGGGTTGATTTTATTCCAGAAACAGACATGCCTTTGAGTGTTGGCACTGGAGGTGGACGTTTTTTTGCCAGTTATTTGAAAGATGCCACCACACAGGTCATTCAGTACAACGACCGCGGACAGCAAGAGACCGAAATCAAATTGCCAGGGATAGGCACGGCAAGTGGTTTTGGAGCAAAAAACGATGAGTTTGAGCTGTATTATACCTTTACCAACTACATCAATCCGCCCACTATATACAAGTATGATATTCGGAGCGGTACATCCGAACTGTATCGTCGTCCAGATGTGCAGTTTGATCCTGAGGCCTTTGATTCCTATCAAGTTTTTTATACGTCAAAGGATGGAACAAAAGTTCCGATGATTATTACCCATAAAAAAGGCTTAAATAAAAATGGCAGCAACCCAACGATGCTTTATGGTTATGGAGGGTTTAATGTATCGCTGACACCTAGTTTTAGCACCAGTTTGATAGGTTGGTTAGAGCGCGGCGGTGTGTATGCCGTTGCCAACTTGCGCGGTGGCGGGGAGTACGGCAAAACGTGGCATGACGGTGGACGCTTGACAAATAAGCAAAACGTATTTGACGATTTCATTGCCGCTGCTGAGTTTTTAATTGATGAAAAGTATTGCACCTCAAAAACGCTAGGTATAAGCGGAGGTTCCAATGGCGGATTGTTGGTAGGGGCTTGTATGACACAGCGTCCCGATTTGTTTGCGGTGGCCTTACCAGCGGTTGGCGTGTTGGATATGTTGCGTTACCACACCTTTACGGCGGGCGCCGGGTGGGCTTATGATTACGGAACGGCTAACGATAGTCCGGAGATGCTGCACTACTTGTTGGGCTATTCTCCGTATCACAATTTGCGTCCCACAAATTACCCAGCCACCATGGTGACGACTGGCGACCACGATGACCGTGTTGTGCCAGCGCACTCGTACAAGTTCGCTGCACGCCTACAAGAAGTACATACAGGCACCACGCCGGCACTTATTCGCATAGAAACCAAAGCAGGCCACGGCGCAGGTAAGCCCACCGCAATGGTCATACAAGAGCAAGCCGACAAATGGGCATTTGCGCTGTTTAATATGGGTATTAAGAAGTAAGACCTTCCATTACTAGTTGTAAAAAGCCTCCAAATTCATTGGAGGCTTTTTTTTGCGGGCAAGCTCACATCTAACAAATACCTGACTGCACCATCGCTTGTTTGGTACACAGTGTTGCGGCATACCGTTAAACAAGCTGGAAAGGCGTTGTTGGTAGCTATTTTGTAGCAGCTGTTTGATGGAACAAAAAACTTCTTTTGTTGAAAACAAACGGGTAAATTTAGGCAAAAATCTCCCTTAAGTAATTGAAATCTGTTTTTTGAAAATAAAGAAATTTATTCTTTATTATAAAGGAGTTTTCTGACTAGGGCGATATTGTAATGTCATTCTTTTTTATTGTCAAGGGATGTGTCAAACAATGTAAAAAAACTATGCATAACGAATTCAATAACACATTATTCTTACAAATAATGCCCGTCAAAATAAACTTTCCCGTAGCTTTTTTCAGTGTTTTTAGTGCGCTAACTTTGGGGCAACAATTTTAAAAACACTTACAGAATGATTAAAAATCTTTACAAAACACTACTCTTACTGTTTGTAAGCACCGGTTTGGCTTATGGACAAGGAACGGTAGTTACTTCACCACCACTAACGGCCAACAACGGTTCGGGAGGGGTGACATTTGAAGTAGAAAGTTCCGTTCCCATTATCATCACTGAATTTGCGAATACCTTTAATACAGGCACACAAACAGTGACCGTTTGGATGCGTGTGGGAGGTGTGCAACACACACCTGGCGCATCGCCTAATATTTCAGCTGCTAATGGTTGGACAGAAGTAATTACCAATGCAAGTGCTGTTGGTAACAACACAACACCAAGTCCTATTTCTGGTGGGCCCTATAGCATCGCCATCCCAGCAAGTACACCTGTTGGCTTTTATATTCAAGGTAGCCTTAGGTATCAATCGCATACTGGCCCGCCAGATGTCTTTTCAGACGGTACCTTAACCATACGCAATGGTACTAATTTTGGTTATGGAGGCAATTTCCCTAGCCCAAATTTTCATCCCCGTCAGTTTTTGGGCGAGGTGACGTACATCCTAGCAGGCCCGTGTACCGCACCACCCACAGCCGGTGCCACTCAAGCAGCAGATACCACTATTTGCGTTGGCAATACTACGCGTGTTAGCCTTACAGGGGGTACAGCAGGTATGGGACAAACCTACCAGTGGGAAAGTTCCGCCGATAACATTACGTGGACTACCATGGTAAACGATACGCTTCCTTCGGTTGACGTCACTTTGGCCACGAGCACGTATTTCCGTTGTCAAGTTACCTGTAGCGGACAAACAGCTGCTTCTACCCCGTTGTTAGTCAATGCCATTGGCACCCCACTTGCAGGCGGCACCTACACCATCAACAGCGCCTTGCCAACAGCAGGTAACAACTACACCAGCTTCTCAGATTTCTTTGGCAGCATTGTCTGTGGGGGTATATCTGGTCCCGTGGTGGTAGACGTTGCGCCAGGGTCAGGCCCGTATGTGGAACAAGTGTTCATCGGCGATATTGGCGGCACAAGCGCTACCAATACGATTACCGTAAACGGAAACGGAGAAACCGTGCAATTCGCCAGCTCTAACAACAACGAGCGCGGTGTATTCATGATTGACGGCGCCAGTTATTTGACCTTAGACGATTTGCATATTGATGTACCCGGTACAGGAACTTCAGGATACGGTATTCACATGTTTGGCGGAGCGCATCACAACACGGTTTCCAACTGTCACATTACCGTAGACCAAAGCCAAACCTCTACTTTCTATGCCGGTATTGTTTTAGGAAGCGGTACTTCCGCAATTGCAGGTGCTGCAAATTACCCCGA
>JAIULY010000216.1 GCA_022565875.1 Schleiferiaceae bacterium
CAACAGAATCTTCTAGTTTAAACCCATCATAAAACGCATGCAGCGAAAGGTTATCTCCCGAACACAGCGTGGTATCCCGACCAATATCCACCGTAAACAACGTATCGGAACACTTGTAGCAGTACACGGCATCTATGAGCCAAAGGGCGGTGTTGGGGGCGACGGAACTTGACCAGGGGCCAGATATAGGCGTTGTTGGCTGTATTTCATTTGCAGAGTCCGTCATGTCGAAGAAGCTTCCTAATGTTAAAAATTGTTCTCCACCATTAGCGATAAAAGAACCTTTTAAATGCTGCCAACCAGTATTCGGATTAATTCGTACACCGGGAAAATGAATCTGTGGAAAAACTTGTGGATTTTGATATTTCAGCTCTCTAACATCAGTAATTTGAATGTTTGTGTCTGTAAACAATACTCCTGGACTTGTGGAAGTTCCACTTGCAATAGGACTGTTTTGAATATAAAATTCGACACAATAATTTGTGTCTTTAATGAGAGTGTCTGCCAAGGGTGTGTTTAAAAATCTTCCAGTAAACGAGTTGTCTAATGTTCTGAAATTGGCAAAGAGTTGAGCAAAGGCAGTCCCTTTTTGAGGAAATGGATAAATGCCACCACCTGGTGTGAACGGAGCTGGAAAACACGGTCTCACTACCCCCCAAACGCTGTAATTAGAATTGAAGTCCCAATGATTTGCACATTGATTTTGTAATGATGCTCCATATGAAAATGTAGGTTGACTGGGTAAACCACCGCAGCAACCCCAAACCCAAGGGTCAAATGATATTTCCTCGAAGTATGGATTTGGTACTAAATTTTGACCGTGTATTTCAGAAACAATAAACAAAGCTAATGCTGAGAGGAAGAGTTTCATCTCTTTATTATCTTAAAATATTCGATACCCAATTCACTTTCTACAATAAGCACATACATCCCGGCAGGTAAGGATAACTCCAATTCTACCGTTTGAATATCGCTATGCCCCGTCATTATTTCCTTACCAACCTGATCGCGTAAGGAATACGTGAAGTCTTGTGGAGCAACAATACTAAGCTTTCTGTCGGTAGGATTAGGGTAAATCTGAGTTTTAGTCAAAAGTTTTTCAGAAGTGTTTTTATATTGATTAGCAGGGATTTGGGGTGGGCATCCAAAACTTTGGATGATATCAATATCAAATATATTACCCAAAAATATTTGAGCTAATCCTAAATTAACAGTAGGGTCAAAATCCGAACTAGAAACATCAAAATGATAATCGATATTATTTGCAAGCGGCCCATTCCCATCCATTCTAAGCTGACTGCCGGTCCAATTTAGCCATTTATTGTCAGCACCATTGGTTCCATCCCCTTGGTCACTCAAAGTAGCATCAAAAAAGTAAAAGCCTGTCATACAAGCATCAAAGACATTGCAGCTAAATTGAGTATTGCTGTGGTCATAGCGCACTTGCATACCCACGTCTAAATTTTGGAGGATATTTTCTGAAAATATGCAGTCAGTGCAATTGGAGGACCAAAAACCGTAGCCGGTATATGGAAATGCAATTCTGGTATTTACGATTGTATTTTTCCCAATCTGAGCATGTCCAAGATCGTTGAATGTAAAGGCGATGAAAGCATCTTTATTGTGTTCTGTGGTATTGCCATTTACAACGGTATAGAAATCTTGTGGCATGGCAAGCTGCCCCCCCAAATTATCCATCACAACAGGACAGTTATGTAAATAATTACCTCTAAATGCCACGTAAGCATCTGTTCCATCACCCTTCAGGGTAACCGACCCACCTTTATCAAAAACGTTATTATCAATAACTGAACCCATTACCTGTACGCCTGACCCTGAATGAAATGCTGATTCCAACGAAAAATTTACTGGAGACTCAAGATAAAAAGCGCTGATTAAACAATAGTTATTTTCAAAATGAATAGCAGACTCTGTGGCTAAACATGCATAGCCGTTGCTAATAAAGTCATTACCTTGCCCAACGGCGTCACCGCCAATTCTCACATTTGAGAAGTTTACGGCTGTAATTGCCAATACATTAAATGCAGTACTAAGGGGCGCCTCAAAATAATTGTTTTCAATTGCCGCGGCAGCATTATTCACGTGTATGTGACCATTTTCAAAGGTATTAAAAGCCTCATCCTCAAATATATTTTGATTGTATGCTTGGTTGCCAATACAAACCACTCCTGCGCCATTTTCAATTACAACATCAATGGCGTAAAAATCAATATTACTGCTCCATCCTGCTGCTACCCCAAGGTCAATGGTGGTTGCTGAATGAAATGGTATAAAAGACAAAAGCTCTGTGTGCAAAAACTGATTTTCATAAACTTCCGTGAAATAGCCATTGTTATTATATGGGCCTGATTGATTGAGCTGATAATCGGAAAAATGTAAAGCACATATATTATTGTCAAAAACATTTTCAAAAATTTGAACATCCACGTCATTACTTAAATCTAAAGCCCAAGTAGCTCCAGTAAAAGCGTTTTTGGACACTGTAAACTGAATTGTGTTTCCTGCGGCGACAATACCGTGCCATCTTTCAGGGCATAAATTTTCAAAACTAGAATTTAAGAACTCAAGACCCTGTACATTTGGTGCAACTACAAGCCTGCTATCTGGGGAGAATTTGAACGTGCAATTATCAAAGTTGACTGGTGTATTTACTTCTAAAGTACCGTAAACTAAAATAGTAGTGTTTGCAATTAAAGAAGTTGAGGTGCCAAAAAGGTCTGTGAAAGTTGTATTCACTGCGAAAACATCATCTGGGTCAGGCTTTCCACAACAAGACAGGACATTTACCGTAAAAACACAGGTGTTACTACTTCCAGCAATGGTGACTCCAAATTCTAAAGTGCTTATTCCATTAGCATTAAGTACACTAGGGTCAATAATTTCAAAAGTATTGGTTGACGTATTAAAACTTTCGTTTGAGAAAGAAATACCTGTTGATTCAATTAAATGCACATCAATCAATCCATTCAATGCTGAATCAAAGCTTACAGGAATGGATACTGTATCTGAACAACCAACAACAAAGTCAGGGAGGCTTATATTTGGCACGTACACCGTTACGGTGTCAAAATATACATCATTAATACGGGTTATTTGCACAGTGTAGGTTGTGGTGGTTGTGCCTGTAAAAGTAGGATGAAGAATGTTTGGGTCATCCAAATCTGCTGTAGGTGTCCAGCTAAACAGCATTCCTCCAAGATTGATACAATCGGGTTGCCATCCCAATACAGTGGGAGTGCCAGGGCATACAATTTTATCCTCTCCGGCATCTGGCAATTCTAAAACTCTGACGATATCTACATAAACGGATGCAATTTCAGGTATTTCAGCAGTAGGATTAAAAGTTAGTTGGTTTACTTGTGTATCGTCATTAAAATTACCAATAGTTAAATGCGTCCGAACAGCATTGTCATTTTTTATTACTGTTCCTAATTGTGCATAATTGTTTAGGTTTGTAAAAGCCCCTTGTAAATCTAATTGCGGTGAAGTTGGAGAAAGTGCAGAAACATCAATCCATCCGGATGTATTTTGAGCAAGACCGCCAGTTGAAAAATACATTCCCAAATTGTCAATTAAATGGCCTCCAGTTGGATTTTGGCGGACAGCCATTCTGACCATGTAAAACTTATTTGGACTTAAAGGTCTAAAAAGTTCTTGCTCAATATATTCTCTGTGGTTTACCTGATTTTCGTTGAAAACAATAAGATTAGCTGCTCCAATCCCAGCATCTTGATTAAAGGCAGAAGAATTGCCTTGCCAAGTTCCAAACGGATTGGGAGGATTTGCTGAGTGATAGTCTGGAGAAGAGGGTGTTGGTGAATACCAACCGTCTGCAATTGTAATATCCCCAAGGCCCATAGTTCCATTGTATGTAAAGTCCTCAAAGTCAAAATTGACAACATGATTACATCCCATCAAACTAGTGACAGTCTGAGGTTGATCTAAAGTAGTTACTGATGCATTGAAAAATAAGGTATCGGTGTTTCCTGTTGTGGTTATATGAACAAAATACGAGGTGGCAACATCGGTAAAGGGAAGTAAAAAGGAATTGATACTATCAAGCGTGGAGCCAAACTGAAAACTAAAAGTCCCCAATGTGTTCAACGTGCCGCAATTACCAGTAAATAATTCTAGTTGAATGAAATTGGCATTTTGTAAATTGGGATAATCTGTGAAAATAAAGCTTGAGAAATCATCTACACCATCAAAGTAAAGCCAACAGTTGTTTGTGGTCATTTGTATGGTATGCAGTGTGTTTGCATTAAGTGTGTCTGCCGTTACACAACTGGTATTTCCGCTTGCTTGCTTCATGTCAGTAGCGAAAATAATTAGAATTAAAAGGAGAAGATTCTGCCCCCCCCTTCTTACAAATCTAGTTAAAGTAGTGTACAAGTTTTTCATGGCGAATGGGTTATGCATTATAAATTTCAAATGTAGGAGAAAAATTTTGAATAGACAAGATTATTTTTGCTCTTTATTATCCCGATTTTTTTGGAACACGAAGTTGCAGGAAGTTCGCACAAAGG
>JAIULY010000217.1 GCA_022565875.1 Schleiferiaceae bacterium
GCATAATTTGCTGTAAACTGCGGATGCTGTAAGGCTCACCTTGATACTGCCCCTCGAAGATGTAATCGGGAGGCGCGGTGCGGGCCTGTGTTTTTTTGTAAGTGCTTCGTTACGCTGAACTGGCGGGTTTGGTTTTAACTAGAAGTGTCTGTACGCCGACCCTGCCAGGGATGGTAGTGGAAAGCCCGGAGGTGGGGCGACTTGCCGTAACGCGAGCGGCGGAGGCTGCGAGGAACCGAGCAGACCCCGTACGCCGCTGTGACGGCTGGAGCTCCACCGAGGACTTGCAACGGACAGCCCGCCCGGGCAGCATGAAACACCATTTGTAAATCGGTATTTGGCCTAATTTGGGAACCCCTTTTTTACCCCCTTTCCTTGGTTCTGCTTGCAGCGGTCGAACCGTTGCGACCGGATTAGAATGGGAAAGTTGGAAACAAAAAAAAAGAGGTTGACTTTTTCAAGTCAACCTCTTTTAGTCGGGGTGGCCCGATTTCCTCCCGTGGGTCGGAGCTGCTTGCAGCGGTCGAACCGTTGCGACCGAATTAGAATGGGAAAGTTGGGAGCAAAAAAAAGCCCGTACAAATTAATGTACGGGCAATTTGGTCGGGGTGGCAGGATTCGAACCTGCGACCTCCTGCTCCCAAAGCAGGCGCGATAACCGGGCTACGCTACACCCCGAGGTGTGTTAAGCGGTGAGGGGGGGATTCGAACCCCCGGTACGGTTTCCCGCACGACAGTTTAGCAAACTGTTGGTTTAAGCCACTCACCCACCTCACCAATATTTTGATTCAACATACTGGCTCAGCAGGAAAACGCTGTCACCGTTTCGTTGTATGTGAAAAGAACATCTTTCGTGTTGTTTACTGGGGTGCAAATTTACAGCTGTTCGTCAATGCTGCAAGTGTTTTTGAAAATATTTTTTCTACTCGGGGTACTCTACCCTTAAGTGATAGATATTCAGTAATTTCTTTTTCAAAATTTCTTTCACTTGCCCTATTTCGCGGAGGGTAATGGCGGCATTCTCGAGTTGTCCGCTGTGCAATTGTGCCTCCACAATACCATTTACGAGCGAATTTATTCCCGCGGCATCGGGTTTGGCCAAACTTCTGCTGGCTGCCTCTACACTGTCGGCCATCATCAGTATAGCCGTTTCTTTGCTGAAAGGCTTGGGCCCGGGATACCGAAACATTTCTTGCGCTTCAACATCGTCTGGGTATGATTTGAGATATTGCTTGTAAAAATACTGAACTGTAGTGGTGCCGTGATGTGTTCGTATAAAATCCACTACGGTATCGGGTAACTTGTTGGCTTTGGCCATGGCTATCCCCTCAGCTACATGATTGATGATCAACTTGGCACTTTCCTCAAAACTCAACTCGTCGTGGGGATTGACCCCCGTAACCTGATTTTCTGTAAAACACATCGGATTGGTCAATTTCCCGATGTCGTGATAAAGGGCCCCCGTACGCACCAAAAGTGCTTTTCCACCTATGGCCAATGCCGCACTCTCTGCCAAATTTGCCACTTGTAGCGAGTGCTGAAATGTCCCTGGCGCTTGTTCGCTCAAACGCCGCAACAGGGGACTGTTGGTGTCGCTCATTTCTAATAAGGTAATCTCCGAGACCAATCCAAATACTTTTTCGAAAATGTAAACCAATGGAAAAGCAAACAAACACAAGAAGCCATTGAGGGCAAAATGCAATAGCGTTTCGTAGGTGGCTTTATCGGTGTGGGTCTCTTTAAACAAGCTAAATCCCAAAAACACCACCATGTACACCAATATAATTTGAAACGCCGCAATAAATATTTGAGAACGCTTGTACAGCCCCCCAACGGTGGTCACACTAAACATCCCCGCAACAAACTGCAAGGTCACAAACTCAAAACTATTGGGCGCTATGAGCGCTACAATAAACATGGCCACCATGTGCACAAACAAAGCCACGCGATTGTCAAAAAACGACCGCAGCACGATGGGCAGAATGGGAAATGGCGTGATGTAAATATATGCGGGATTAATATTCACAATAAAACTCCCAATGGCAAAAACAAAAATGATATTGAAAAAAATAAAAGCGAGTTGGTTGGTGTCTGTCAAAATAAATGCTTTGCTCTGAGCAAAGAACAACATCAACACCAACAATAACACGCTGACTAAAACAATCTGGCCCACCACCACAGTGGTTTGTTTCCGGTCCGCAGCTTGGCCTTTTTCGTATGCCATTTTATAAGAATACAACTGCCGAAAGGTCTGCTCATCAATAGGCTGTCCCATCCGAGCTACTACCTCGCCTTTTTGCACCATCCCACTCGTTGGCAGAATGGCCGCTAACCGTTGTTCAAGTCGTTTTTGGGTGTAGGCTGCATTGTATAAAACAGTGGGCTGCACGTGTTTCTTCACCGCAGATTCAACAATGGCTCCGACATTAAAAACACTCCCCTCAAAAAGTCCGGCAGCGATAGCCTGTAGGCTTTCTTTGGAAACAAAATCGGTGATAGGGCGCCAAACATAGCCTGCATCACTATGTACATACACTCCGGATATCGCCTTCATGTGTCCTCCATTGGGCAGGGCAATCACACCTTTGCTATACTGCTGCGCAATGACTTGCAACCCTACGGCAAGCGCTACAGAATCTGATGCCGTCAACGCTGCACGGCTTACTTCCGCCCAAAGCTGTTGATACAACACATCGGATTGCGCAGGTTGGCTATCAAAATAAAGCGGGTGATTGTCTAAGATTTGTTGCCGCTCTTCGGCCAATGTGGCCGTTGCCTTCAAAATGGGTAAGTCAAATGGCGCTATAAAGTCAGCGTGTTGCCAAATTTGCCGCTTTTGAAATTCATAGGGGAATTTGGCTTGGTGTGGCAAAAAATAAACAATGGCAAATGCCGTAAGTGCCAACAGCACCACATTAGCTCCCTTTTGCTGTCGCCTTTCCCAAAAAGCTCGTATGCGATTGAATCCTATCATAACAAGCAGCGAAATTATAAAAACGATTGCTCTAAACGGCCTTTTTCTTCGTGTTAAAAATGCGGTTGTGAACCCTTGCGCTTTTATTTACTTTCGCAGACAAAATAAAGGCGAGCGATTGTGGCTCATTTTTGAAGAAAAAGGTGTGGCAATCGTTTGTTTCATTTCCAAAAAATGTTTGAAACATGAGAGAAGTTGTAATCGTATCGGCTGTCAGAACGCCAATGGGTAGTTTTGGTGGCTCCCTAGCATCGGTAAGTGCGCCGCAATTAGGCGCGGCAGCGATCAAAGGTGCATTAGAAAAAATTCAATTAGACCCTGCCCTCGTTGAGGAGGTTTACATGGGGCAGGTACTGCAAGCCAACGCTGGTCAAGCTCCTGCACGTCAGGCGGCCTTACTCGCAGGCTTATCGCAAGAGGTTCCTTGCACCACCGTCAACAAAGTTTGTAGTTCCGGCATGAAATCTATCATGCTTGCAGCTGCGGCTATCAAGGCAGGTGACGCTGATATCGTGGTTGCCGGTGGCATGGAAAACATGTCTTCTGTACCGCATTACCTACCCAATGGCCGCACTGGCAGCAAATTGGGCGACATGAAACTCGTAGACGGTTTGATGAAAGACGGACTTTTAGATGCTTATGACAACAACCACATGGGTACTTGTGCCGATTTGTGTGCAACAGAGCACGAATTTAGTCGCGAGGACCAAGACAACTTTGCCATAGAAAGCTACACCCGCAGTGCAGCCGCTTGGTCTGCTGGGAAATTTGCTGATGAAGTGGTTCCCGTTTCCGTTCCCCAACGTCGTGGTGAGGCAGTATTGTTTGCTGAGGATGAAGAATACAAGAGCGTAAACTTCGATAAAGTACCAACATTGCGCCCCGTTTTCAGCAAAGACGGTACGGTTACCGCGGCCAACGCTTCCACCTTAAATGATGGTGCTGCGGCTTTGGTTTTAATGAGTCGCGAGAAAGCCGATGCCCTTGGACTAAAGCCCTTGGCGGTAATTCGTTCTTATGCTGATGCTGCGCAAGAGCCCAAGTGGTTTACTACTGCTCCTGCAAAAGCGTTGCCTATCGCGGTAGGCAAAGCCGGTTTAACAGTAAAGGACGTAGATTATTTCGAATTAAACGAAGCCTTTTCAGTCGTAGGCTTGGCCAATATCAAGCTGTTGGGCATTGATGGCGCCAAGACCAATGTCAACGGAGGTGCTGTATCCTTGGGCCATCCATTAGGTTGTTCGGGTGCGCGCATCATCGTAACGTTGATCAATGTATTAAAACAAAACGGCGGCAAGATTGGCGCTGCTGGCATTTGTAATGGTGGAGGCGGTGCTTCTGCTATGGTTATCGAAAACATTGCATAACACTATTGTACAGGAGGCTGAAAGCAAACGTTTTCAGCCTCTTTATTGTATTCATACACAATCACAAAGGCCTTAACTTCGGCAACCTTATGAAGTACGGAATTTGCAAAATGGCCAGTGTGCCCATGCGTGCCGAACCATCTGACAGAAGTGAGATGGTAAATCAATTGCTATTTGGTGAGCATTA
>JAIULY010000218.1 GCA_022565875.1 Schleiferiaceae bacterium
CCAAACAAAGTGTCGTTGGGGTTGGCTGCGATAGGCGCATCGCCTAATACTAATTCAATTTGTTTTTCGCCCAATAGCCCGATGGAGTAGATGCGTGCGATGGAATTTTGGGGAACATGTATAGGGTATTCTACAGAAAACCGCACAACAATCTCCTTAGGATTTTCAACCCGCATTGTAATCGACTCAATCATTCCGACTTTATAGCCGTTAACAGTGACCGCTTTGTTGGGCATTAGGCCTTCGGTGTTATCGTAGATTGCATAAAAAACACGGTTGTTTTTAAAGACATCTTTGCCTTTTAAGAAGTTGACACCCCAATAGATAACCCCAATGGAGAGCAGTGCAAGGACGGCGATTTTTATTTCTTTACTAAAATTCAAAATGTGGAGATTTTTTACGTGACAATGATATGAAATTTAAGGCTTCCGTTTGATAGCTTCTTGGATAGAAATTTTCTCTCCTTTATAAAAAGCCACAATAAACGCATCGGGAAATCCACTTTTGCGCACATCCTTTAGCGCTTCCTTGGCTTGGTCTAGTTCGAAAAAACTGCCATACACATATTTAAATAGCTGTTTTTCTTGGTACATTTCAACGGCTTGAAGTCCGTTGAAGTTTGCAGGAGAGGGTTCTTTGCGCTGACTTGTGGTAGCGATTTGAATTTTAAAAACAGGTTGGTCTGGTATGGCCTCTTGCCGATCAGAACTAGTTGGAATGTTGGCTATTGTAGCTTCTTCTTGGCCTAATTCTTCCAAGTCAGCTTCATCTGAAACAATGGTTTCGGGGGTGCCGCGCTCGGTTGCTACCACCCCTTCATTAATTATGCGAAGGGGTTTGTCGTATTTCGACATGCCCTCTCGTTCAAGTTTATAAGATTTAAAAGCGCGATAAATGGCCGAGGCCATCAGTTCTTTCCCGTTTTGAGAATTCAAGAAGTCTTCTTCATTGGCATTGGTTAAAAAACCAAGTTCGATAAGAATAGAAGGCATAATGGTTTGACTAGTCACCCAAAGCGGTTGCTGTTTTACCCCGCGGTCTTTGCGCTGCACGCGATCGCGAAACTGGTCTTGTACTTTTTGCGCTAAATCGATACTTTGGGTTATGAAAACATCTTGATACAAAGAAAGAGCTATGTATGTTTCTGGTTTAGAGGGGTCAAAGCCATCGTATTTTTCCTCATAGTTCTCTTCTAACAAGATTACCGAGTTTTCACGCATCGCCACCCGCATATTGCTTTCCCCGATTTTTGATTCCTTGCTTCCTTTTCCCATTACAAAAGTGGAGCTACCAAATGCAGCTTTATTGGTGAAAGCATCGCAGTGAATGGAAATGAAGACGTCTGCTTTTTCGCGGTTGGCCAAAGCGGTGCGCTCTCTAAGTTCGATGAACCGATCATCTTTACGGGTATAAATCACCTCTACATCAGGGAGATTTTCTTTGATGTATTTCCCCACCATCAATGCCACGTCGAGCGCAATGTCTTTTTCTTTTTTGCGATAACGGCCAGTTCCCAAGTTTCCTGGGTCGTGGCCACCGTGCCCCGCGTCGATGACAACCTTGCGGACCTTCATGTCTGCACGGGAATAGGGGAAGGAACTGAATCCCGGTAAAATCACTAAGAATAAAAGGATTAGAGTAATCTTAGTTGCTGTGGATTTTATTCCGCTCGCCATATGCGATTTCTTTTTTTATTTCGTTCTAAACTCGTCCAAATTTCAGCGCAGGCAGGTCTTTATTTTGCTTAGTTTTGGCGCCTTGTTTGAAGTCACAAATTTAACAATAAGCTTTGCACGGATATTCCGTTTTTAGAATCATTTTATTAACGCTGTTTTCCACGTTCTCGTGTTTGGCGTTTGCCCAAGTTTCTGAGGAGGAAATGTCCCAAGCTCCAGCAGACTCGGTTGTGTCTTTACCCATTGATTCTGTGGGGTTTGATGCGTTGGATTCACTGCTCGTTCCCTCAGACTCTACCGCCGCAGATTCGGCGATAGTTCAAGACGAATCGGTGTTGGAATTTGTAGTGGAATACGATGCCACTGATAGTATTACGGTAGATCCTATAGCAAATGTCGTCACACTTTACAACGATGCCGTAGTAGTTTATGGCGATATCAAGCTTCAAGCAGGTTTTATTATTCTTGACCTTGGAAAAGACGAGATTTACGCCAAGGGCATTCCGGATAGTACGGGAGCCATTATACAAAAACCCATATTTACAGAGCAGGGCAAAGAATACCAAACAGATACCATGCGCTATAATTTCCGCACGCAAAAGGCAAAGATATACAAAGTCATCACCGCTGAGTCTGAGGGATTTTTGCATGGCAATCAGATAAAGAAAGATGGGAATATTTATTTCATGAGCAAAGGATATTTTACCACTTGTAGTCATGAAGAGCCACATTTCAAGATTCAAACCAACAAAGCGAAAGTCATCCCCGGCGAAAAAATCATCACAGGCCCTGCGTATCTTGAAGTAAGTGATGTGCCAACCCCGTTGATTTTACCCTTCGGATTTTTCCCCACGCAAGAAAAGCGCGCTTCGGGAATCATTATACCAACTTACGTAAACAACCAATTAAGAGGCTTGGGAATTCGTGGCGGGGGGTACTATTTTGCGTTAAGCGATTATTATGACCTAAAACTAGAGGGCGAAATCTATACTCGAGGAGGGTTTGGGGCGAGGGCAACGTCAAATTACGCAAAAAAATATCGGTACAATGGGAATTTAATCTTGGGTTTTAATGAGCTTAAAATTGGAGAAGAGCGGTTTGCAGAGTTTGAAGAATTTTCAATCTCAAGGGATTTTTCTGTGAATTGGCGGCACAATCAAGATCCGAAGGCGAATCCCAATTTTCGTTTTTCAGCAGATATCAACGCAGCAACGGGGACGTACTATCGCGTAACCTCCACCAATCCAGGAGACTTTCTAAACAACCAATTGAACTCATCGGTATCCCTTCAGAAGTCTTGGGCAGGCAAACCCTATACGCTATCGGCAAACTTGCGCCATTCGCAAAACATCAATACCAACGACCTCACCCTTACCTTGCCGCAATTGACCTTCAATGTCAATCGGTTTTTCCCCTTTAAAAACAACCAGCGTGTGGGCAGTAAGTGGTACGATCAGGTTGGGGTGGCTTACAGCGCCAATGCGGAAAATCAAATTCGTGCGGTTACGGATTCCTCGTTTGATATCAGCAACCTCTTTAATGAGTATGCGCGAAACGGTATTCGACACAATGTAAGCGTGAATACCACCATAAAGGTGCTGAAGCACTTCACCCTAAATCCGGGCTTAAATTACACAGGGAGAATGTATTTTGAGCGTTTAGATTACTCGTGGATAGAAGAGGAAAACCGATTACTTCAGGATACTGCGGGCGGGTTTAATTTCATCCACGACTTCAACATTGCTACCGACCTCACCACAAAACTTTACGGGATTTTCAATTTCAAAAAAGGTCCTGTTACCGCCATTCGACACGTAATTACACCCAACGTCAATTTCTCTGTGCGCCCCGATTTTGCAGATCCTTTTTGGGGATACTTTCAAGATGTACAAATAGATTCCTTGGGGAACACAGCTAAACAATCACAATTTCAAGGCTTTTTGTACGGCGGGCCAGCAGCCGGCCGGAGTGGTACAGTAGGCTTCAACCTCTTGAATACCTTGGATGCCAAGTTGCGCTCTAAAAAAGACTCCACTGGAATACGCAAGGTCGCTTTGTTTGAGCGATTGACGGCACGGACTTCGTACAATTTAGCAGCCGAGGAATTTGCTTGGGCACCTTTGTCAACAGCGGCAACCTTCAATCTATTTAAGCGTTTGGTAAGTGTTAACTATCAGGGTAATTTTGATTTTTATGGCGTTGACCCGGAAACCAACCGTCGTGTCAATCGACCGGCTAGAGAAGTCAATGGGCAATGGTTGCGGATGACCAATACACAATTTAGTTTGGGTGCCAACTTTAGAGGCGACGCAAAAAGGAAGCAGGAGGAGGCCAAAAATGCCCAAGCGAAAGAGCGCAGCAAGAGTAACATAGGCGTAACCGAGGGCGACTTGAATTATTACGCCATGTACGACTACCTCAATTACCAAATCCCATGGAGTTTTGGTATTGATTATTCGATAAATTTCCAAAACAGGAACAATGAAATAACGCGCATTCAAACATTCAACCTAAGAGGTGAAATCAAGCCCACCGAAAATTGGATTTTTAGATTGAGTTCCGGTTACGATTTCATCAACAACGACTTGACTTACACGATAGTGAACGTCAATCGCATCATCCACTGTTGGGAGATCGGCATACAATGGGTGCCTTTTGGTCTTCAGCAGAGTTATACTTTTGGTGTAAATGCGCGTGCGGCCATTCTTCAGGACGCAAAGTTAGAGCGGAGAAGAGGAGTTGGGGACTTTGGCGCTGGAGGTTTTTAGCGGGCAAGTAGTTACGGCGTTTTTGGGGTTATAGGGCATGTGGCGTAAAGGTGTATTCATGTCGGTTGTCTTA
>JAIULY010000219.1 GCA_022565875.1 Schleiferiaceae bacterium
AGCCTCAATTTTGTGTTAGACCTTGTAAAAGTATAAAAAAAACCATCTTTAAACCAGAAAAAATAGAAAACACAAGCGTGACCTCTCCACTGCCCAATCAAAAATTTACAATAGAGCTTCTGCATTTATTATTCACTCGAATTACTTTGTCTGCATGAGTAAAACTCTATCTTTGCAAGCATCTTAAACTAACATGGAGAACCATTTAACAAAAAACGCAAAATCGATGAAACGCATTGGTGTATTTACGAGTGGAGGCGATTCGCCTGGCATGAATGCTTGCTTGAGAGCTGTGGTGCGATCTGGCATAGCCGCTGGCCTAGAAGTTTTTGGAATTTACCGGGGTTATGAAGGCATGATTGAAGGCGATATTGTACAGTTTGAGAAACACCATGTCAGCAATATCATCCAACGTGGCGGAACGGTACTAAAAACTGCTCGCAGCGCAAAATTCATGACTCCAGAAGGTCGCAGAGAAGCACATGCGAATCTGTTGAAGCACGGCATTGAGGGGTTGGTTTGTATCGGTGGTGATGGCAGTTTTAGAGGTGCCATGACCCTTCACGAGGAGTTTGGCATCAAAGTAATGGGTTGTCCTGGCACCATCGACAACGATCTTTTCGGTACCGATTACACCATCGGATTTGATTCTGCCATCAATACTGTAGTTACCGCTGTGGATAAAATCCGGGACACTGCTGATTCCCACAACCGCTTGTTTTTTGTAGAGGTGATGGGCCGCGATGCTGGTTTTATTGCGCTCCATACGGGCATTGCCTCTGGCGCAGAGTCTGTGCTCATTCCAGAAACAAAAACCTACATCCCCGAGCTCATTCAACAATTGGAAAAAGGCTGGCGGCAAAACAAGACCTCAGCCATCATTATAGTAGCAGAAGGGGACGACGGCGGAGGCGCGTATGAGGTAGCTGAAAAAGTAAAGGAAAAATTTAACAAGTACGACACCCGTGTGTCCGTATTAGGCCACATTCAGCGCGGTGGCGCCCCCTCGGCATTTGACAGGGTGAGTGCCAGTAGAATGGGGGCAGCAGCCGTAAAAGGTCTTTTGGAAGGACGCACCAATGAAATGGCCGGCATCATCAATCGCCAAATTGTGTACACCCCGTTTAGCAAAGCAACAAAACACAACCAAGAAATTAATCCACAACTACTTGAACTCGTAGAAATACTTTCACAGTAGGTCCTTATTCATGTACAAATTTGCCCGCGTTATTTTGCCTTTGGCATTGCCAAAAACATTTACTTATTGGATACCTCCAGCTCTAGAAAGTGGTATTACAGTAGGATCTCGCGTATTGGTGCAATTTGGTACCAAAAGGCAATACAGTGCCATTGTTGCGGCGGTGCTTGACGAACAACCGCAATACGAAGCCAAACCTATTTTGGAGGTTCTCGATGACTTCCCGCTTGTTTCTATTGAGCAATTGAAATTTTGGAAATGGCTGGCAGAGTATTACATGTGTAGTATCGGTGAAATTCTGATAGCAGCATTGCCGGCAGGGTTCAAATTAGAAAGCGACACCAAAGTAATGCGCGCTGAGGAGGATGACATCCCTTGGGACGATCTCACCGATGAGGAATTCCTCATCATGGAAGCCCTTCAAGCAACGGAAGAACTCACATTAAAGGAAATCGTCAACATCATTGATGTGGCCTCGCCCATTCGCATTTTGCAGCGGCTAGTACAACGTGGTCTTATTGTTCTCAAAGAAGAAATCAAAAAGAAACAACGACCGAGAACTGTAAAATCACTGCGTCTACACCCGAGTATTTCTGAAGGTCAACTGGAAACCATTTTTTCAGATTTGGCTAAAGCAGAAAAACAGAGTCGAGCTTTGTTGGCCTTTCTCACGCAAAAAACGCGATTAAAATCCAATTGGGTGCCGTATGAGGCTGTTACAGCCGTAAAGGACGTCGAAGGCCATTTTATTCGCGCTTTGGTAGATCGCAAGATATTGGACCTGCAGGAGCTTGACCCTTTCTCTATGCGCTTGGTGGCCAATCCTGAAGAGACCATTCCGCCGGCTCAACTCAATTTGGAACAAGAACAAGGGCTTGCTGCGCTCCAATCGCATTACGAAAACCACAAGGTTTGTTTGCTGCACGGAGTAACGGGTTCAGGGAAAACTGAAATTTACGTCCACCTCATTCAAGAAGCGTTACAACGCGGCGAGCGCGTGTTGTACTTACTGCCAGAAATTGCCTTGACTGCCCAACTCGTGCAGCGATTAAAGGCCTATTTTGGTGCTGATATTGTGGTCTATCATTCTCGCGTTCGCGAGAAAGACCGCATGCGGTTGTGGCAAAATTTGGCTACCAATCACCAAGACACCCCAAAAATCATTTTAGGTGCCCGTTCGGCGCTACTGCTCCCCCACCCCAATTTGGGTTTGATTATCATCGACGAAGAACACGAGACCAGTTTCAAACAATTTGAACCCTCGCCACGCTATCACGCCCGCGATGCGGCACTCTGGCTCGCACACCAAAGTGGTGCAAAAGTATTGCTTGGCTCAGCAACGCCCTCATTAGAGAGTTGGCATTTGGCGCAAGAGGGCAAGTATGGTTTTGTGGCATTACACGGTCGGTTTGGTGGCGTAGCGATGCCTGAAATTGAAGTCATCAACATCAAATACGGCTTTGGCAACGAAACGGGAAGTGGGCATTTTTCTCCCGCATTAACTACGGCTATCCAATCGGCATTGGAACGCGAACAGCGCGTCATTCTGTTCCAAAACCGCAGAGGCTTTTCGCCAACGGTGCAATGCCAAGATTGCGGCACCACCATGATGTGTCAAAATTGCGATATTTCACTGACATACCACAAGTTCAAGCACCAGATGAAATGTCACTACTGCGGTTTTACCATTGCACCACAAAACCGCTGCAATGCCTGTGGCAGTACCCGCTTGAAACTAGGCGGATTTGGCACTGAAAAGCTAGAAGAAGATTTGTCTTTGCTTTTTCCAGACGCGAAGATTGCCCGCATGGATTGGGACAGCACGCGAAAAGTCAATGCCGTAGAAAAAATTATTGCAGATTTTGAAAGCGGAGCCATCGACATTCTCGTCGGCACACAAATGGTAACCAAAGGTTTGGATTTTGACAAAGTGGCGTTGGTGGGTATTGTAGCTGCTGACTCATTGCTGTATTTTCCGGAATTCCGAGCACACGAGCGCGCTTTTCAGCTCATGGCGCAAGTGGCAGGACGAGCAGGACGACGCGGGGAACGCGGAAAAGTTTTGATTCAAACCTACTCACCAAATCATGCCGTAATTGGCAATGTAGTGAAAAATGACTTTCACAATATGGCTGCAGAAGAACTCGCCGAGCGGAAAAAGTTTTACTACCCCCCTTTTTGTAGACTCATACAAATAACGCTGACGCACAAAAAATTGCCTATTTTGGAGCAAGGAGCAGCCATTTTTGGAGAGCGTTTGCGGGCCGAAATGCCCAACCACGTTTTGGGACCTATTGCCCCCTCCCCCTCTCGATTGAAAGGCCTCTACCAAATGCAATTATTAATTAAAGTAGATAAGACTTGGTCTCCAGTCAAAGTTAAAAAACGGATAAAGCTTCACGCCGACGCCATCTTTTTGAACAAGCCCTACACCTCCACACGCATTATTTACGACGTTGACCCTGCGTAATTTGGGTAACCGTTTTAGAATGGGTAACCAATAGCGATGTTATACGTAAGCGTTCCAAACCGCAAAGGCTCCGTAAACCACGTTTGTCCCATAGGTTTACCCGGGTCGCGAAACTTGTATGCCATGTCCAATCGGATGACAAAAAAGCTCAAATCATAGCGCAATCCTAGCCCTCCTCCGACAGCAAGTTGGTTGTAAAAACGATCTAAACGAAAGATAAAATCATCTTGGTAGGCCGCAAATAAATCGCCTTCCTCAAATTGTCCCGCGGCAGAAGCGTTCCACCAGATGTTACCGGCATCTATAAATAGTGCCGCTTTGATGTCTTTAAAATATGGCAATGTAAGCGATGTTGGGAAGCGGTATTCGCCGTTAACCATGAGTTTGATGGGAGCCGTTGCTACGTATCGCGCACGGGGAATGGTTTCAAAAATTTCCTCGGGCACACTACCCGGACCCAAACTGTAGGCACGCCAAGCCCGAATATCATAACTCCCCCCTCCGAAATACAATTTTTCAAACGGTGCTCCAAAGCGACTGTTGTTGTAGCCATACGAAAAGCCACCCAAAAACCGGAAAACGAGCTGTTGTTGAAAGGGCAAATTCCAAAAATGTCGGTAATCGCCGTCAATGCGAGCATACTGCGCATAGGGTACCCCCAACATCTCGGCCCGCCCATCTTCATTTATTGGAAAATCATTGATTTGATCAAAAACAGAAATGAGATTTCCAGAAAACTCTACACCAATACTCAAGTAGTTTTGATGACTAGCTTTTTTGTAAACTTGTTCGTTATAGGTAAATGAATAGCGAACTGCGGCGATAAAGTTGTCCT
>JAIULY010000220.1 GCA_022565875.1 Schleiferiaceae bacterium
ATAAATGCTTGTAGTGCTGATCATAATCATCGAGGTCTAAAGCCAGGTTGCTACCCTCCCCTATTGCCCGAAAAGTTATTTCGCGGAGGCGACCAATTTCTCGAAGCACGTGGGGAATTTCCTGAGCTGATGCGCAAAACACCTCTGTCCCTCGGGAAATGGTTAACAAAGCGTCGGGAATTTCCCGCAACCGATCAACATCTTGCATAATAAGATGCTGTGGTGTGGGGGTTGTGATCGTTTCGGCCGGCTTTGCGACTTGGGGTTTTATCATCACTAAGGTGCGACGTTCCTTGTCTAACGTCTTGGACAACAGGAAGGTTTTGGAACGTAAAAACTCAGTAAATACCTGTATGTCTTGAAATTCAGCCTGCGTTTTCACTGATATGGGCGTTCCAATTCGAATGCGAATGGACTTATTGCGTTGGGATAGTATTTCGCTGGGTAATTTTGCAGTTCGCAACGACGGGTGCAAAAGCGACAACAGGTAAAACAACCGGCTGTTTCGAGCTTTAAAATAAACAGGTACCACAGGTACTTTTGCACGCTGAATCAATTTCATGGCTCCTGATTCCCAAGGCTTATCTACGATGCGCTTCTCATCAAAGTGATAAGTGCTTACTTCTCCTGCTGGAAAAATCCCCAACCCGTGTCCCGCAGCCAAAAATTGCATAGACTCTTTTATCCCTGCAAAACTCGACTGCACCTCTTTGCGCGATTCGAAAGGGTTGACGGGGAAAAAATAATCTTTTAAAGGTTCTACTTTGCGCAACAAAAAATTGGCCATCACTTTATAATCGGGACGTACCAAAGAAATCAGCTTGATGAGAATGAGACCATCAATTCCCCCGAGCGGGTGATTAGAAACTGTGATAAACGGCCCCGTTTTGGGGATGCGGCTCAGCTCCTCTTCGAAGTAATCGAACTCGATTTTAATTTCCTCAAACAAAGCGTCGATAAATGCCACCCCGTGATGGTCTTTGTGTTTCTCGTACAACTCATTGATATCCGAAAGCTTTAGAACATTCATTATCAATGGTGCAAGCTTACCAAGCCCCACTCTATCTAATTTGGTTACTTGAACTATTTGTGTTTCGTCTACAAGCTTCATCATGAAAATCATTAACAAGATTACCGCAAGGTTTGCAGTAACGGATTCTTACAGGTATCGGAAGCCAACAAGCGGGTCTGAGCAAAATTAGGTTTCCATTCCAAACGTCAAATGTAACGTGAAAAACGAATAGCACCGCTATTGCTGTTGGAATTTCGTGTATTTAATGAAAATTTAAACCTGAAATTGAGGCTGTATCAATAAGCAACATCACTCAATTCCCCACAACAGGTAGCTTCGATGTAATCAAAAAACCAAAAACACTCACGAGCAACACCAAAGCTAAAAAATTAATGACCAATCCAACAAGCACCATATCCTTGATTCGTATTTTACCTCCGGCAAAGACTATGGCGTTTGGCGGTGTAGCCATAGGTAACATAAAAGCACAACTTGAAGCTATAGTGAAGGGCAAGGCTACTTGTAGAAAAGATACGCCCAAAAATTGCGAAAGAGCCAAAAGCAACGGTAATAATACGGTGACAAGAGCTAAATTCGACATGAGTTCGGTGGCAAATATCCCGAAGAAAGTCACCAATAACACCCAAATCCAAAGATGCGTAACGGGCAACCCTTGAACAAAGCCTCCTATGGCCTCTATAATCCCCATGGCAGCAAACCCGCCGGCTAGGGAAAGCCCCCCACCAAAAAGCAACAGGATACCCCAAGGTAATTGTTCCGTATCACGCCATATCAAAAGTCCTTCGCCCGCTTGTTTTCCTGGAATAACAAATAAAAGTACCCCCGCAGCCAAGGCAATAGTTGTATCTGTAAAAAATGTTAACTGAAAGTATTGAACCAAAAGCGGACGCGTCATCCACGCAAATATGGTAAGCCCGAAAACCATCAAAAAACGCTTTTCGTCTATTGAAAGAGAACCCAATTTCGTGCGTTCGTTTTGTATAAATTGCAACGTATCATCTTGATGCACCACATCTTTTGGCAACCAAAGCCGCATGACCAAAAAGCCCAATAACAACAACACAGCAGCTATCGGCACTCCCCAAAGCATCCAAGTAAAAAAAGACAGGGTATAGCCAAACTGTTGGTCCAAAAACCCAGCTAAAATGAGATTGGGCGGTGTCCCTATAAGTGTGGCAATACCACCGATATTGGCGCCATAGGCAACCGCCAAAAGCAAAACGAGCTGCGCCTTGCCTTTTGTGTCTTTTGATAGTAATTTACTTACTGATAATGCAATAGGATACATCATCACTGCTGTAGCTGTATTGCTAATCCACATACTCAGCAGCGCGGTAGATACTAAGAAGCCACCCAGAAGCGCTCTTGGTTGGCTACCTACTCTGGAGAGAATAGACAGTGAGATTCGTAAATGAAGATTGATTTTTTCTAAACCCAATGCCAACAAAAACCCACCGAGAAACAAAAAGACTAAGGGATGCGCATAATAACTAGACAGTTCAGCGGGTGTGAGAATACCCAACACAGGAAAGAAAACGATTGGCAACAATGCCGTCACCGATAAGGACACTACCTCAGTAATCCACCAAAGCAACATCCAAGCGGCCATCCCTAACATTGCAGCCATACTGCCTTCAAAGGGCAAAAGAAAATAAAGGATCAAAAAAATTGCAGGACCCATTACTAAAAGAAGGGACTTTTGCATGTGCAAGCGTTTCTGCAAAGAAAGTAGATTCTATCAAACAAAAAAAGTCACTCCTAGGAGTGACTTTTACTGTAGCGAGAGGGAGAATTGAACTCCCGACCTCAGGGTTATGAATCCTGCGCTCTAACCATCTGAGCTACCTCGCCGGATGCTTTGAAAACCGTTTCTCAAAGCGGCTGCAAATATAGAAACTTTTTCAATGCAACGAAATTTTGAAAAATATTTTCCATGCATTTGTTTACAATCAAAATACCTATATTGCGGCAAAATTACAAATTAGAAAAAATCAATTTAAAAATGGCTGATAAAGAAAAGTTTGAGTTAGAAATACCCGTAAAAGCAAGCCCGAAAATGTTGTTTTCTTTCTTGTCAACCCCTAGTGGTTTGGCAGATTGGTTTTGCGATGATGTAAACTCTAGAGGAGAAATTTTCACTTTTTTTTGGGAAGATTCAGAGGAATCAGCAAAATTAATAGCCAAAAAAACAGATAAGTTCATTCGTTTTCGTTGGATGACCGACGAAGAAGCCGGCGATAAACAATACTATTTCGAGTTTAAAATTGAAGTAGATGACCTGACTAATGACGTATCGCTTATTGTCATTGACTTTGCCGAACCCGACGAAGTAGAAGAATCGAAGCAACTTTGGGACAGTCAAGTCCACCAATTACTGCATACAATTGGCGCCTAATGACGCAAGGATTTAAGGCCTTTTTAGGCATCAGTGCGCTAGCGCTAATTGCCGCATTGTTGGCGGTTTTGAGCTTTGACAAATCTAGTATTCACTACACTTTAAATCAATTCCATCACCCAATAGCGGATGGAATATTTAAGAACATTACACATATCGGGGGCGTCTCAAGTGCCTTCATAGCATTGGTGGTTCTTTTTTTTGTGAATCGAAATACTATGATAGAACTCATTATTGCCTTAATTTTTAGTGTTGGGGTAACTGCGAGTATCAAATTTGTCATTGCGCCTAATTCCATCCGTCCCGTCTATGCTTTGGAAAACCTGAGAACTGTTCCCGGGGTGACAAACACAGAAAAGAACAGTTTTCCCTCTGGACACACGACATTTATTTTCTGTATCGCCACCACTTTGGCATCGCGTGTCCGCAAACCCTATTGGGGCATCGCAATGGGTGCACTAGCCATCGCTGTTGCCTTCTCTCGGATCTACCTCTCACAACATTACGTGATTGATGTTTTGGTAGGCGGTATCATCGGGATTTCCGGAGGGCTCCTAGGGCATTATCTCATTTATGTAAAACCACCAAAACGGCTAGCTAAATGGACCAATACCTAAAGCCCGCTGTTTTTTTAGATCGGGATGGCGTGATCAACGAGGATACCAACCTCATTTCGCGTTTAGAAGACTTTCATATTTATCCCTTCGCCCTTGAAGCCATCAAGCAACTCAATGACGCCAACTTCACCACAGCGATTATTACTAATCAATCGGCAATTGCTCGTGGCCTACTCACCGAGACCGATCTTCAAAATATTCACAAACACCTAGAGTCCAGGTTAGCCAAAATTGGAGGCCATATCGATGGTGTGTATTACTGCCCCCATCATCCTGAAGGCAACTTTCCCAATGCACAACTAGACTACATTAAAACCTGTAGCTGCAGAAAACCTAATGACGGTATGCTACAAGCTGCGGCTAAGGATTTCCCTATAGACTTTACATCCTCCTGGCTAGTAGGCGATAGTGAACGCGATATACTGGCTGGGAAA
>JAIULY010000221.1 GCA_022565875.1 Schleiferiaceae bacterium
ATTCAACGTCTTGAGTGGTTCTTTAATGGCATGTTTTTTAGTAGTTTAAATATGACTCTACTTCAAGAAGACCCTATCTGTTAAAGACTGATTTGTTGCAGGTTTTTTGAATTACTTGAAACCATTAATTAGCTCTGGTCCAAAAATTTCCTCCGCGTCGCTTTTGATTAAAACCATCCTTTTCTGAGGGGACTTAAAAATAATTCAGAAATATTTTTTTGGCGAACCAAAGTTTTAGCGTTTGTGCTTAGCTTTGCAGCGTTCTTTTATTGATGTTTCATCAAACGGTTTAGGTTTTGCTTAACGCAAATGAAAAGGGAATCACGTGTAAATCGTGAACTGGTGCGCAACTGTGAGTACCACCCAAAGTTTTTGTCCTTGAAGTCCACTGCGTGTAAACGTGGGAAGGCCGACAAAAATGGTATAAGTCAGGAGACCTGCCTGAACCGATATGACGCAAGCTTTCGCATACAGAGCTGAGGTCAGGTATGATTTAACTACACCGTTGTATTCTGATTTTTTCTATACTTTTTTAGGGGACATCTGTTTGTTTGAGTTGTGTGTAGTATCCTATCTTCCTTTTTTCATTATGCATAGTTTGTTCTCTGAAGCTCAAAGAGATAAATGCATATTATGAAAATTGTAACCGTACTTTTATTTACAGTCGTCTTTTTGTTTCCCGAATATCTCATGGGGCAAACTGATACATTGGCAACTGTTGATGTCAGTACAAACTTGATTTTCAAAGAAGGTGCGGGATATTATACCTACACTTTTGACGAACATGACCTCAAGCACTTTGAGCAAAATGACCTAGGGGTGTTGCTCGAGCAGCGGTCTCCTGTGGCCATCCGAAGATATGGGCCTGGTGGATTGACTTCCGCTTCTTTTCGAGGTGGCAACGCGAATCATACCCTACTGCTTTGGAACGGGTTGCCAATAAATAGCATTACCAACGGTCAAGCAGATTTGTCTCTTTTGCCAGTAGGTGGATTTAATGGTGTTCAATTGCAATTTGGCGGTGAAAGCACTCAATGGGGCAGTGGTGCTATTGGTGGAAGTATTCATCTGCAAAACAAACCTGAGTACAATAAAGGCTTGCAAATCATCCTTACGGGTATGATTGGAAGCTTTTCCAATCGTCTGATGCAATCGCGTGTGTCTTTCAGTACCCAAAAGTCAGCCACCTCCGTTTTTGTGGGTAACCAAATAGCAAAGAATAATTTTCCATTTTACAACACAACAAAAATAGATGCTCCCAAAGAGCAGCAGCCCGAAATGGATTTGAGGCAACATGTCTTCATGGTGAACCATTTTCAACGGATTGCAAAAAATCAAGAGGTAGCGGTGTTTTATTGGTACCAAAATAACGATAAGTTCATACCTCCCACCATGACACAACCCGATTACAATGCGCAACAACGAGATGGTATGCACAAAATTGCTGTCCAGTGGAAAATGGACTTGCAAAATGGAGAGGTTGCGTATCGCTCAGGACTGTTTTTTGATGTTTTGGCTTTTAACGACTCTACGCAAGGGATTTATAGCAATACTCAATCCCAAACTTGGGTTCAAGATGCTCAGTATTCTAGAGAGCTAAAATCCTATCGCTTACAAATAGGAGCGCAACTACTACATCAAGGCGCTCATTACGCGGATTTAGGAATACATCCCACCCAAACGCGCGCCTCGCTTTACTCCAGTTTTCACGGTCAGCTTTTTCAATCGAAATTGGAATGGTCTGTTGCGGGGCGCGCAGAGACGGTTTCAGGTGATGTAATTCCCTTTGTGTATAATACAGGCATTCAATATGCTGCAACACCTTATTTGTTTTTTAGGTTGAATGCAGCGAAGTTGTATCGTGTGCCCACGCTCAATGATTTATACTGGGTGCCCGGTGGAAATCCGGACCTCCTTCCAGAATATGGCTATACCTATGAAACGGGTTTAACCCTTAGAAACGACCCAAACAGGTCAACATTCCATGCGCTTTTGGATGTCAACTGGTTTTCTAGGCGCATGAATAATTGGATAATGTGGTTGCCAGAAAACGCCTTGTGGACAGCACAAAACTTATTAGAAGTATGGAGTAGAGGGATAGAAACACGGACGCTCCTCGAACGTGGATTTGGGCAACATAAGTTGCATACTGAGTTAAAAACCAATTATATAATAAGTACCCAAGAAAGCTCAACACAACCTAACGACGCAGCAATAGGCAAACAAATTTTGTATGTGCCAATGTACACAGGACAATGGTTATTGGGTTGGAATTATAAAGGATTGGAATGTCGATGGATAAGCACTTATACTGGGTATCGCTATACAGCTAGCGATCATTCGAGCTTTTTACCACCTTTCTGGATGCACGGCATTCAATTGGCAATGGTAAACGCCTTGCCAAAAAATCATCAAATGCGGACCTTTCTGCGTGTAAATAATTTATTTAACGCAAAGTATCAATTCATCCAAAACCGGCCGATGCCATTGGCCAATTACGAAACTGGAATTACGCTTTATTTTAATCCTTAATTTTATTTCACATGAGAAAAGTGCTTTTACTTAGTTGTTATTTAATGGTCAGTGCAGTAAGCTTTGGGCAAGCCGTGGCAGATTTTGAAAACCTCAACCTTCCGCCTGATTCTTTTTGGAATGGGTCAGCAGAACCATTGGGAACACAATTTACCAGTGGTGCAGCCCTATTCCCGAATTATTATGACACCTCATTTGGTGGTTTTTGGTCGCAGGGGTGGGCGTATAGCACCATGCGAGATACTATGACAGGCGATTTCACCAATTTGTATAGTGCCATCACTTATGATGGGTTTGATCAATCGGCTACATACGCCGTAGGGCAAAACAATAGCATAGTAAACTTAGATCCTTTTTCTATTGGGAAAATTGTAGCCGGCTTTTATGTAACTAACAGTACCTATGCGTATAAGAGCATGAAAAATGGCGATGCTTTTGCCAAACAATTCGGCGGACCAACTGGCGATGACCCTGATTTTTTCTTGTTAACCATCAAAGGTTGGTTTCAAGGAGTACCCATCGCGGATAGTGTAGATTTCTATTTAGCAGATTACCGCTTTGCCGATAACAATCTAGATTATATCGTGGACTCTTGGGAGTGGGTTGACTTAAGCGGACTTGGAAATGTTGATTCACTATCCTTTACTTTGACAAGTAGTGATGTTGGGAGTGATGGGATGAATACTCCAGGCTTTTTCTGTATAGATAATTTTACCACCGAAAACTCTGGAGTTCATGTCGCCGAATTTAATGCCGTTACGCTCAAACTTTATCCAAATCCCACAACGGATTATGTTTGGGTAGAAGGGATTACTCAAAAGGCCGCTTATTCCATTATAAATCAAGCCGGACAAGTGTTGCAATCGGCTGAATTGGTTCCAGGAAGTCCTATAGATATCACTTCACTGACATCAGGGCAGTACTTTATGGTGATTCAAAATGGGATTGAAAGACAAGTTAAAAAAATAATTCGTTTATGATTTTTTGCTCCAAACAAGCGCTTTTGGTTGCTGTTTTTGTTGCAGCAAGTTCTGCATATGCACAGTTTTCACCCCCGGCAGGCCAGCCAGGAAGCACTGCTATCCACAAGGATAGCAGTGTATTTGTGGGATGGGCTACAGGTTGTGTGGTGCAACGCGGCCCTATGGATATTGCACAACCACAATTGGGCAGTGCTTCGGCAGGCATCGATAGCATGGCTATTGGGAAAGTTGGATTATCAGGAACGGTAAGTCTTGGTGATGGAGGTATGGCCACACTGACTTTTGCTACACCGATAACCAATGGACCAGGATATGATTTTGCAGTGTTTGAAAATGCGTTTAGCGATTCTTTTCTTGAGTTGGCTTTTGTTGAAGTAAGTAGCGACGGGCAACGATTTGTTAGATTTCCGAGTATATCCTTAACGCAAGACAGCGTTCAAATTGGCGGTTTTGATCTATTAGATGCGACAAAAATTCACAACTTTGCAGGCAAATACCGCGTGAACTATGGTGTTCCCTTCGATTTGGATGAGATAAAAGACAGTGTAGGTGTCGATGTGAATACCATTACACATGTGAGAATTGTGGATGTAGTTGGAAGTCTTTCACCACTTTTTGGCACAAAAGACTATCAGGGCAATTTTGTGAACGACCCCTGGCCAACCCCGTTTCCAAGTAGTGGTTTTGATTTGGATGGAGTAGGAGTGATCCATCAACAAGGGTTAACTGACAGCAACTTAGGGAGGGTAACTCTCAATCTTCAGATGTACCCACTACCTGCTACCCCCAACACCAAAATCGTATGGCAAGGTAGTAGTGCTAGCCAAGGGCTCTTGTATTTACTGGATATGCAAGGTTCCGTTGTTTGGGAAACAAAAGTGCC
>JAIULY010000222.1 GCA_022565875.1 Schleiferiaceae bacterium
ACTGCTCCCCATTTATTTGCAGCTTTATTACATATAGCCCATTGGATAAAATAGGCAAGTCAATGACGGTTTCTGCTTGAACTATATCTTGTTTGACCGAATAAACTTCTGCGCCGATTGTGTTAAAACACTGTATTGAGAAAGGTTGGGGGTTGTTTAGATGAATGTTTAAACTTGTGGCTTCGCGACTGAGAAAAATAATTGGGGCCTTGTTAGGGGTGGGTCTTTTCGGGAGATCAAGCTGCCAAACTTCATCATCTCGAGAACCGTTACTATTCAGTCCAGAAACTAATTGTATTGTACTGCCAAAACGAAAAACACCTCCGCCTCGTTTTGGGGTGCCGGTGAAATTTGGCAAAGAAACCCACTCTTGAGTGGGTTTGTGCCAACCCCACCAAGCAGGGGAAAAACCATCGGCCGAAAAACTATCTAAAAAGGTCATGCCTCCGCCCATGATATACCATTCTGCGTCTTCAAAAGTATTTTGATACGAACAAAAAGTGGCTTCCACCTCTTGGTAGGGCTCCCAAATTTGTTTTTCCAAATGAAATTGCCACCAATCGAAAAAACAATTTCCTCCACAACGACCACTACCAACCACCAAATATTCCCCCGCTACAAAGGCTTTCATTTGTTGTCTTCCTGAACCGGGAAAGTTTGTTAAAAATTCCCAATCATTGGTTTGAGGGGTATACCACCAAATATCTGTATGGCAACGCTGCCCGTCATTTCCCATTCCTACTAAAATACGATTTCTATGCTTTGTTGTCATGGCCGCAAAATGCGCGCCCATGGGTAAATTACCAATTATTTCCCATTGATCTGCTGCTACATTATACCTGTATATCGTATCTGAAACTACAGCGCCTTGCTGAAATCCACCAAAAAGGTATACAGCATTGCCAAAAGGAATGGCTGACGCATACTGCATAGCGGCCCCAGGAAATGATGCTTTTGCCTCCCATTCTTGTGATTGGTGATCGAATAACCACCAATCACGCTCATAGGCAAACCAATTATTCGACCCAAATCCGTAAAAACTTTTTGCATCGAAAGAGACAGCAATACCATCATCCCGAGCCTGGCCAGGAAAATTATCTCTTTGTTGCCATGTTTGGGCAGTGATTAAATTCAAAACAAAAAAACCAAAAAAGCATAATATATGAAAGCGCATGCTAATCTTTTTAAAAAAATAGCCTTTGAGAAGTACCCAAAGCTAACGCACGCTACTTCAATAAATTTCACTGCCCTTTTAATTTATTGAGCCAACATCAAAATACAAAAAGGCCTAGTTGAATATACTCCCCAGAATATCCTTGAAGCACGGTTTGCTTCATATATCCTAATTGAATTTCAGTATGTTTTAGTTTATAACCCACAGCAATGTAAAGTCGGTTGCGATCGAAAAATGTTGTTGCCCCTTGTATGAAAGCCTCATTGTATGCGTGCAATCGCAAATGTTCAGCCTTTATTCCCATTTCCGAAAGAGGTAACGAAAGCAACAGCCGGTGCCGTATCCGAAAGGGTACCGCACCTGAAAGTGAACGAAACTCTTCTCGAAAACGGTTTTCTATCCGCAGACTATGCCAGTGATCTACACGAATCTGTTGCAAAAACAACCGCCGCTCTAAGCTATGTGGTTCGTCCCAAGTGCTTTTGTTTTGGTAATTGGAAATAGCTGCCGCACCAGCACCCAATACCCAGTGTTTATCAACAACATACCCCAACCCAGCACGCATCAATAGCTGCTCAGGTTGCTGGGTCAATATACGTTCTCGAAATTGCACCTCGGTGTATAAAAGCCATTTTGGATTTTTTAATTCGTGACTACCAAAATACATTCCCCAACCCCCAATAGGAACTGTATTTTGCGAAAGTAAATAATGAGGACCTATTGCTAAACCAACTACAAGAGCAAGGACGCTAACAATTTTCATAGCGCTTAAATTTTCTGCAAAAATCGGACGCCAGACACACTGTTGTTGTGACAGCCGTCACGGCAAGTGGCTGTGGTTTTGAATTTGTTATTAAGTGGTTTGTGCTGTTGTATTAATGCTATTATCCGTTATCTTGAAGGTCATCTTCTTCAATTATATGCGGTAAAATAGTTTTAACGGCTGAAGCTTCTAACGCCTCTACATCTTTCAGCTTACGCTGAATGGCACGCGTGCGTTTCCCCATCACATCATCCAATTGATTGAGGCCTGTTTGGATGTTTTTTTGAGCTTTCTGCATAATCCCAGCGAAATTGTCAAACTCTGTTTTTACAGCACCTAAAATTTGCCAAACCTCACTACTTCGTTTTTGAATAGCTAATGTTTTAAAGCCCATTTGTAGGCTATTGAGAATGGCGGCTAGTGTTGAGGGGCCGGTAACAATAATTTTGTAATCACGCTGCAAGGTTTCTAACAGTGACGCTTTTCGCACCACCTCGGCATAAATCCCTTCAAAGGGTAAAAACAAAATGGCAAAATCAGTGGTGGCTGGTGGGCTGACATACTTTTGGCGGATGTCACGAGCCATTTTTTTTATCGTGGCATCCAGGTTCTTATGTGCAAGTTGCATGGCACTTGGGTCCGCCTTATCGTAAGCATCTTGCAGTTGTTCATAAATATCTTTAGGAAATTTGGCATCAATAGGCAACCAAACGTGGTCTTGATACGTGTCTTTCCCCGGGAGTTTTATCGCAAATTCAACCGTGTCATTGCTGCCTGGTTTGGTAATGACATTAGCTGCATATTGATCGGGCGCCAAAAGCTGCTCTAACAACAAACTCAATTGCACCTCACCAATACCCCCTCGCAGTTTCACATTGCTAAGTACCCGCTTCAATCCGCCAACATCAGTAGCTAAGTTGCGCATTTCTCCTAGTCCTTCTTGAACTGCTTGTAGCTGTTTGCCAACGGTTTCGAATGACTGACTCAGTCTATCATTAATGGTTTTTTGCAACTTTTCATCTACTGTTTTCCGCATTTCTGTCAACTGCAACGTGTTGTCCTCTTTTATAGCGGTTAACTGTTTTTCAATACTCAGTCTAACGTCTTTCATGTTTTCAACGTATTGCTGATTAAATTGCTGTTGCAACAAGCCAAACGCAGTAAACCGCTCATTAACCTCCTTTGTTAGCATTTCTATGGAACGAGAGAGCTGTTGTTCAAAACCTGTGAGTCGTTCGTTGATTTCCCGCCTTGTTGTGGATAGATTTTCGGATAATTCCCGCCTTGTTTCACTACTCAATTGTTGTTGATCTAATCGGTTTCGATGCAGCTCATCTTTGAGTAAACGCTCTAATTGCGGCAATGCCTCTTGCAATTTTTGAAAATCTTCTCGTCTTGGTTGGTTTTTAAAGGATGTAATTCTGATAACCTGCAAAACAACAAGTGTTACAAGAAGCAGAAGAATTGTATAAAGAAGCAAGGTGTCTGGCATGACGAAACGTTTATCTATAGATGGAAACTCTCGAGAATTACAAAAGAGGTTTTGTAATAAGGCTTACGACTTGGATTTCTTTTTTTTACGATGTGCTTTAAGGCACTTTTTTAGATCATTATCACTTTTGTAACCAGTATTTTCAAACAAAATAATGTAGTCATTACAAGCTTCCTCCATGCGATTTTGTCCCTTGTAGGCTATCAACCGCGCCCTGTAAGCATCCATGTAATTTCGGTCCATAGATACAGCCAAATTTGCCATAAATAAGGCGTCTTTGTATTGTTCTTTTTCATTCCATAAATCAGCAAGCGAAACTGCGGCAAGAGGATAGTTGGGTTTCAGGCGCATTGCCTCTAGAAAGTCTGTCTCAGCTTTTTCTAGGTCTCCGTTTTTATGACGAAGTAAACCCCGGCGAACAAAAGCCAACGGCTGTAATTTGTCTTTTACAATAGCAGCATTATAGCTTCTCATAGCGTCTTTTTTCAATTCCAGAGCCTCGAAAACTTGACCTTGAATCACATCAGGAAGCCACCATTTTGGCTTGAGAGTCATAGCTTTCCCAAGGTCAGCAAGCGCTTCTTCATATCGTTCTAAATGCTGATAAATTATCGCTCGGTCTAACCAACCCCATTCGAAATTGGGTCGGAGGCGTGTCACACTATCTAAATAAACAAGCGCTTTTTTATAGTCCTCTAGGCCATAATAAATTAAAGCCTTTTCGTAATAAATGGCCGGCTGATTAGGGCGTAAGCTATCTGCTTTTTCGATATCTGCTAGTGCATAGGGCCAATCTTTTAGTTCTCGAAATTTCACACTTCGCTCCACGAAGTGTTTTGCCTCGTCAGGTGAAAGTCGTATCAAGCGGTTAATCATTTCAATATCCTTCCTGATTTTTGGATAATCTGAAGTATCCGCATCGTAATGAGCGCCATGCCATTGTGCAGCAACAGGTG
>JAIULY010000223.1 GCA_022565875.1 Schleiferiaceae bacterium
TGAATAACCACCGCATAGAATGGCGCCGGCCACAAGATGGGCAAGCTTCATTTGTGCAGCTCGACGCTAATGGGAATGTTGGTATTCAAGAAGAGGCGCCTCAAACGACACTGCATGTGAAGACTTTAGACGTGTCTGATGATACTGAAAGCGCAACCTTTGGGCTTATTGTTGAAAATGACGGAACAAGCAACGAAAACTTTGCTGTGAAGGTACAAACCGGCGTTGGCGATGTGTTCCGCTTGAGCAACAACGGCCATTTATACCTAGGGGAAGGCTTGAATGGCACCTATTTCGACGAATACCGCTTGTATGTGCAAACAGGCATCCGAACAGAACGCATCCGCGTGGATATTGCTGAGGCTAACGGTTGGGCCGATTTTGTGTTTGAAGAAGATTATGAGCTGATGCCTATTTCGGAATTAAAGCATTTCATTGCCACGCACAAACACCTCCCCAACGTACCCTCAGCAGCACAAGTACAAGAAGAAGGTATCGACCTTGCCGAAATGAACGCCATATTGCTCAGGCAGATAGAAGAATTGACATTGAGAGTTATTGAGTTAGAAGATAGAATTAGAAATGATAAATAATTATGAAATCAAAAATATTTTTTAGCTTAATATCGCTTTTTCAGTCGTTTATAGTTTTTTCGCAAGGGGCAAATTTTGTAAGGAATGGCGGTTTTGAATCCTTTACAGCTAAGCCAGAAAATCCAGGTATGTTTCATGTAGTAAATCAATGGGAATCAGTAACAAAGAATGAGCAAGGGTCTCTTTTGCATTCTCCTGATTATATTTTTAATGAAGCAGGCTATAATCGTTTTATTAACGGGAATGGATTAGTTTCTCCAAAGAGTGGAAAAGGAATGGTGGGGGTGTTTGATTATGAAGTATTTTTTCAAAAGCTCTCATCCAAACTTGAGGAAAATCAGATTTACTATATAAGTTTGAATTTTTTTAATAGTATTTACAGAAACGACTTGAATTTTTTTAATTTTCCTGGTAACTCAGTAATTGAAGTTTTTTTGTCAAAAAAAAAGCCAGAATATGCATTAAGTTCTATTCAAGATAGGCAGTTTTGTACCAATGGATATAAAAACTTGAAGATGGGCAATAAATCAAAAAAGATAGCTACAATAAGTTTAAAGAATTTCTCCAGAGAAGAATGGCATAAAGTTGCCTATGGATTCACAGTTGATGAGTCCTATGATTATTTAGCTTTTCATGTTCGGTTTGAAGACAATAACCTCGAACCTTCAGGCTGCGCCCACACGTATGTTCTTTTTGATGATATTGAAGTTAAATCTGGTTGTTATCATCCATGTGCAGGAAGTTTTGACAAGCCCATTCAAGGTGTTTCGCTTCTTAATGGGCCTAATGGTGTTGAAGAAAGTTTTGGAACTATTAATGATAAATTTAGGCCCAAGGTTAGTCGTGATTTCCCTGTCTTGCTTTCAATTTCTGGCGCAAATTACGTAAAATTAATTGTGACAGACAGGTGGGGAAATTTAGATTCCTGGGAATATTACAGTATTAGTGGGCTTTCAAATTCTCTTTATGATGTTTCAAATATGCCAGCTACTCTTCTAAAAACTACTTTGGAAAATTACCCTGATATGTTTACTTTAATGTGGGATGGCACAATTAATGGAAATCTATATCCAAATGATGCAGCTTATGCGGTAAGATTAATTATTAGAGGATGTAATATTGGCGCATATGATGAATCTTTTCATTCTGTGACTTTATTACCCTCCACTATCCCAAGCTTACCGCTTTATAATAATAATAAAATTATTAAAGACGATTGTTGCCAACCAGGAAGCATTTTTCAAGACAATCCGAGTGAAAGATTTCTTTTTTTTCAGGATAATATTGTATTAGGTGACGATTATTTTCTGCATTCTGGACAGGAAGCAATCCACCTTGCAGGAAATTTTATAGAACTACAACCTGAAACTACAGTGGATTATTTATCCAATTACAAGGCTGAAATTTTGTTTTGTGAAGCTGTTGAAAATCAAAAGATAAACTTTTTAGACAATCACATTAATAATGAAAGAAATGAAGAATTAGAGGTGCTCTTTTCGCTTGCTCCAAACCCCTCCAATGGTAAGGTGTCAATCATTTCTAATAAAGATGAAATTATTTCTTATCGTGTTTTCGATAAGAATTCGCGCGAATGCAGCATAACAGCCGAAATTTTGAGTTCACATTTAGTCAAGCTCAATTTAAATCACATCAGCAAAGGCATGTATTTCGTTGAGATTACAACCAAAAATGAGGTTAAACACCTTAAACTTGTTTTGCAATGATAAAAAATCAAATTTTTGTATTTGTATTTCTATTAACGAGTTTTACTGTGTGCGGTCAGAAAATGAAACATACTATAGGCTTGCACTTAGGGGTTGGCCAATTTTCTCAATCCATGCTGTTCCCTTTCAAAGACCATCCAAGTAACACTAATTTAACTGGACGAATGATTTTTAAAACGACTCCCATATTCAATAGTGGTATGCATTACGAGCGGCAAACAAATAAGTGGCTTTTATTTCAATTAAGGTTCTCTTATAGTAAAGTCAGCTTTAGCTATGCAACAGAAAACGATATGTTTGAATATGTGGAACATCCATTTTTTGATGCTTTTTTTTCTCGTGAATTTAATTCTCTTAGTTACCAATATCAGGTACTTACTGGCGATTTTTTGGTTGGATTGCGATTTTTAAAAAAGAAAAAATTTGACGCTATGGTTTATGTTGGTCCATCCTTTAGTCACGTGGTTTTTAATAAATTTCAACACCAACCAGGAGAAGTATTCACCACAAATCCTTTGATTATTAATCAGCTTTTCGGTCCTGAAAATCTTAATACTATTTCCTTCGCCTTTTGTTTTAATCCACAAATTAATTTCAAACCAACAAGAGATTGGAGTTTTTCATTTGGTTTACAGACTTTTTACTTTTTTCAATCGTTTTTAAATTACAATGAAATTTGGGAGCGTTCAGTATCTGTTCCATTTAAAGAAAATAAGTCGCCAAGGTGGGGTGGCCTCTTTCAAACAGGTATACAATACCATTTATGATGAGGTTGATTGCATATTTAATTTTTGCATTTACTTGTTTTACTAACACTTTGGGCCAATCGCTACAGTATCAAAAAGCCAAGGAAAGGAAATTTAATTTTCAAATTGCTTCGGGTTTAGGATATAAAAATTTCGATATTAAAGGTTTTCACTTCAGCGTTTGCCCATTAAATATTGATAGTACACCTGTTGCATATCGAAACGAGCAAAATTTAAATATTTTTTCACCCTACGTAATGGCCAATGGTTCTGTAAAAATCACAGGGAAATTTCATTTTCAATTGATGGCGCATTTGTCTTACTTTCAGATTATCTATGATAATTATTTACCGCAGGAACTCAATAATTGTCCAGCTTTTGAATTGACCAATTTATGGACTGATGTAGAAATGTCAAAGTATTTGTTTACTTCGGGGATTGGTATAGCTTACCAACCTTTTAACAGGTTATCTATTTCAATGGGAGTAGCCATAGTTTACGAACGATTAAACTGGATTGACTATACTTTAGTTTTAACAGTAGAAAGGAAGAATTTCATAGGTATTTACGAGTCTTTTTCGCATTATGATTTCTGGAGTCCTTTTTATTGGAATTGCAGTTATCAATTTTACAAATCATTTCTGCTCAACACCTCCTTTTATTTTCGCAACCGTTTTGTAAATGTTGGCGTAGGGTATCAGTTTTAATATTTATGAAAGGAATACCCCTTCTTTTTCTCAGAGTTCTTTACCAGGGAATCACAGAATGAATAACCGAGCATAGTCGCTGAAAATGCTTTTTTTCCTCAAGAGGTTTATGGCAAGTGCTTGGGGGATGGAAGAAGGTTTTGTGTGAAAATGCAGGTTTTACAAATTACACTTACTACCAAATTTCTTGCATTTTGGAGATAAGCGTATAATAAAATGGGTATTCATAAGAGGCTTACTTACGCTCCTTGCCTTGCGACCCACAGGTGCGTGGAGTGCGTTTGGGGGATGGGAGTGGGAATGCGTTTTGTAGCGGTGTGCTGCCGTTTCCCGATTGGTTTAGAGGCGCTTCGCGCTTTGGTTTAGCGCAGCAGGCTAGGGCGCCTGCTGTTTTGGTTTAGAGAGGTCGGCTGGCGCCGGCTTTGGTTTAGAGGGGGGAGTGAAAAAGTTGAAAGTTTGAAAGTGGAAGTTAGCCGTACCCTGAGCGGAGCCGAAGGGCACGGCGGGTGTCGTTTGATAATCCGATAGGCAATACAATCGGTTTACCCCGCATCAAACACAACCTTTGGTGAAACTCCGTGTCCGAAAAATTGAAAA
>JAIULY010000224.1 GCA_022565875.1 Schleiferiaceae bacterium
AAGAAACGGATAAGCAATTCAAAGAAACGGATAAGCAATTTAAGGAAACCGATAAGCGGATAAAAAAGCTCAACGATTTGTTTACTTCTCAGTGGGGTAAACTAATAGAGAGTTTGGTGGAAGGCGATTTGATAGCCTTGCTCAATGCCAAGGGCATCATGGTGGAAAGGACACAAGAGCGTGTTAAGGGGAGCCACAGAGGAAATCCTTATGAGTTTGACATAATTGCGAGCAATGGCGTTGCGGTTGTGGTGGTGGAAGTTAAAACCACATTGCGTCCAAACGATGTAAAGCACTTTAAAGCCAAGTTAGCGCAAGTTAAAACCCTAATTTCTGATTATGAACACAAAACCATTTACGGTGCAATGGCTTACCTAAAAGCCGATGCGGGCAGTGCTGCCATGGCGGAGAATCAAGGGTTATTTATCATTAAAGCCACAGGCAGTAGCGCGAGCATAGCCAATAGTGCAGATTTTGAACCTAAAGCATTTTAAGGGGGCGATTAAACTTTAAGTAATTTGCTATTTGTTTTAGACTGAAGATTCAAGTAGTTTTTGATTACTTTATTCATTGAATGTCACAGGGATAACTAAAATGAGTTCAAACTGATTGTTTTCAAATGTAGCGGTGAGTTTTGCATTCAATTGTTGTAGGCAGCTCGCTATTAAATCCATTCCTAGCCCGCTTGAGAAGGCTCGTAAATTTTGTTTTTTGTTAATCTGGTTTGTTAACAGCAAAACCATATTTTTCTTAACATCAGAGACGTTGTTTTTACATTGAAAAATCAAGTCATTTTTAGAAGTCCGTTGTTGCGAAATCACTACAGAAGAATTAGAAGGGGCGTGCTTTACCGCATTGTAAACAATATTTCTTACGATGGTTTTATAAGCGGATTCTAGTATTTTGGTTTCGAGCTGGTTTTCTTGTTGAACTTGAATATGAATGTTGCGATCTTCGGCTAATTGTTGGTAGATGGCTGTCACAGCATATAGAACTTCTGAAATATTTTTAATTTGTAATGCCGTATTATCTTTAGTTACCCTGTCCATTTCAATGCTCCAAAAGGTTAGGTTCTTCAACATTTCTTTCAACCCTACTAAGGTTGAAGACATAGATTTTTGAATGATTTCTAATTGTTGAAACTTTTTTTGCTCAATTAATATTGGTAAAATATCTGCGGCAGTTGCAAATGATTGCAATGGAGCAACTAAGTCATGTCCAATAATTTGAACCAGTTTTTCTCTGTTTTGTGCCAATTGTAGCGTTCTTTTTTGCAATTCACGAGATTTCCGATATTGGTGAATGAAAACCAAAAGCAAAAGCACAATAAAAACAAGTGTAGTAATAAGAAATAGTCTAGCCTGTTGTTCGCGCTTTATTTGTATATCTCTTTTTTCAATGAGAAGTGCTTGCTTTGCCAATTGAAATTTTTCCTCTGCATAAGACCGTTTTTTTTCTAACTCAAATTTTAATTGCTTATCGGACACCAATTGGCTTTCTTTCAATTTGGCAACGGCTTCTTCTAAGTTTCCCTTTATCCTGGCAAACTCGGCAAGCCCTTTAAGGGCTGTCTTTTTGATAACAAACGAATAGGTGCTAACTTCTTCTGATGGAAGTTTTTCATAAGCCTTAGCGTAATAGTAAGCCGCACTATCAAAATCACCTAGGTGTGCATGGGCGGTTCCTAGATTCATCAAAAATGAGGGATAGTCACTTTGGGCTTCATTAGCAAATGTGAGTGCCTTTCGGTTTAATTCCAGTAACTTCTCAAAATCCTTCAGGAAATAACTCACCCCTTCCATTTGATTGAGTAAAGAAGCGGCAAGCTTAGGGTGGCTATATCTGAATTTTTCAACGAGAGGTAAAAGATTGTCCAATGTATCAACATCAAGACTATCTGAATTAAGATATATTTCCTTTCTAAGCTTCGAAGCATAATAGGGCAGAATAGAGGGAGGGTATCTTGATTGTAGGTACAACGCTTCAATTTCGTTAAACTCTATTTGTATTTGTTTGTGTGTGTTTTTATCCAATTTTTCTAAAACAAATGACGATTTTGCTTCGAAAAGTTTCTTTTGAGTAAAAAGTTTTCCTTCAATATCTTCGGCTTGTTCAAAACTCAAATAGCCCAACCGCAAAAGGCTGTCTCTTTCATCATAATCAAATTCAGCATAGGCATTGGCAGCTGCATAATACAGGACCCCCAAGTAGCTGGCAGTGTTTTCTTTACTTGCAACATCGAAAAGACAAGTGAAAATTTGTAAATCCTCCACTTTCCACGTCTCTTTTTTTATTAAGAATGCCAATTGTTTTTCATTGAGAAGCGCGCAAGGGATGCTATCAATGGTTAAGTTTGATTCTTTAAAGGACTTTTCAATGACACTTTTAAACGCTATGGTTTTGTTTTGTCCCAAGCTAACTGTACTAAAACAAAAAAATATAATGGACAAAAATTTCCCAAAGGTTGTGAAGTTGTCTTTTTGAAACAGGGCTGCTCTATTGGATAAGTGTGAAAGCATCAACTACAAATTTTTAATGAATTTTCAAGACGATATCTAGGTTTTTAAGTTTTTTTTTGTCAACTCCCCATTGCATTATACATTGAAAAATCTAGCCATGAGCTTTGAAGGTAGGGGCAAATTGTAGTTGGTTACTGCGTTAATGCCACTCAATGTCGATTCTTAATGAAATCGTTTAATGAAACATACCTTGGATACGCAAAGAATATAAGTTGCGGGCGTTTGGTTTTTTTGTGATTATTTTCAACGTCTCAAATGTAAAGCAAATTTATTGTCTTATTTTGATGAATTGTTATAAAATATAGCAAAGAGCATTAGGTTAATAACTGAACGCATAATGTAATTTATGGTGCAAAATTTTGACTTTTTTAAGGTTGTCTCAGATTTTAACATCATTTCGTTAGCAATGTTAATCTGACAAACATCGAACGTAGATCACCGACCATCGAATCTCGAATCTCGAACCTCGAACATCAACCATAGCCCTCCATGCTCCAAAAAAAGAATCGCAAAAAGAATCGCGACGAGGTGTCGAATGGCTACGCCATCCTTTGGAGGAGGGGGGTGGTCGCGTGGCCCTAGCCCTTCAGGCCAGGCTATTGTTTGCGCCCCTTTGGGGCTTTCGATTCCCAAATTTATTTACAGTTATTCAACATCAAGCATCTAAAAAATCGAATATTGAACCTCGAACATCGAACCTCGAACCTCGAAAATTGAACATCACCCTCCGTGCCACTCCGTGTCCAACTCAGTGGACCTCTGTGCTCCAAAAAAAGAATCGCAAAATGAATGAAAAAAAGTGAGTTGATGATAACGCCTCACCTAACCTCCCAAACCTCACCTCAAGCAGGGGCGGCCATTTCCATCAAAACCCCGCAAAGCCAAGCGCCATAGGTGCCTAAAGCATATCCCAAAACCGCTAACAATACCCCCACCGGTGCAAGTGAGGGATGAAAAGCGGCGGCCACAACCGGTGCAGAAGCTGCACCACCAATATTGGCTTTGGAGCCCACCGCTAAAAAGAAGTAAGGCGCCTTTATTACATAGGCGACCACCACAAGAATAATCACGTGAATGAGCATCCAGATAAGCCCGACCAAAAAGAGCTGTGGGTGATTGAATATCTCCATGACATTCATTTTCATGCCAATGGTGGCCACCAAAACGTAAATAAATACACTGCCTAATTTGGATGCTCCTGCACCTTCTAAATTTCTGGCTTTGGTAAAGCTGAGCAATAAGCCAAAGGTAGTAGCCAAAACAATCAACCAAAAGAAGCTACTTGTGAGGCTGAATTTTTTGAGTTGTGGCGCGTTTTCTTGAATCCATGGCGCAATCCAATCGGCTCCGAAGTGGGAAAGGCCGACTAGACCAAAAGCTACTCCGAGAATAATCATAAAGTCTGGAAAAGTGGGGATTTTGGAAACCTTATCGCTAAACGCCTGCATTTTTTCTTGAAGGGCCTCTACGGCGCTATTGTCGGCTCTAAAAAAGCGATTGATGGCTTTAGACCTGCCCACGCCTAGCAAAATAAACGCCATCCATATTTCTGCTACAATAACATCTACGGTAATCATTACCGAAAACAATTGCTGACTAGGCTTCCACAGTTCAAACATGGCCGCTTGATTGGCGCCGCCACCAATCCACGACCCTGCAATGGTAGTCATGCCGCGCCAAACCTCGCCAGACACCACGTCGGGGCTGATGAAAGAATAGATAAGAATCGCCAAAGGTCCACCGATGATGATACCAAATGTTGCCGCAAAAAACATGGTCAACGCTTTTGGCCCCAACTTGAATACGGCTTTTAAATTGATGCTGAGCGTCAGCAAAATCAAACT
>JAIULY010000225.1 GCA_022565875.1 Schleiferiaceae bacterium
CACCACCTTTTCACAAAAATGGATATAAAAAAAATGCGTGAACGCGTCAAGCAAAAACAATTAGCAGGAATCGTTACCACCGAAAAAGACGCCACCCGATTTTTGTTTCGCGGCAATCTTCACGATGAATTCCCAATTGGGGTTTTTCCAATAGCAGTAGCTTTTGATGAGAAACAAGCCTTTGATGCCCAGATTCACGATTACATCGAAAAAAGCATTCCTCGTAAATGAAGCCTGTAAAAATCGCTTTGGCAGGTGTGCTTCTTGCGCTTTTTGCTTGCAACAAAGACCCTGTGGTTGAAGCACCTTACACAAAAGTAGGAGTAATGCAATCCATAAAGACAATTACTCACAATGGGGTTTCAGTAGCCATTGTTATAGACAAGCCAGAACCAGACACCTTAGATGTGTTACTTCTTTTTCACGGAACCGTCGGTTATGACAGCCTAATTTTGGAAGCAGCACAAAACACACTCGAACGCTACAAAAACCTATTGCTCAGAAAAGATATAATGCTCGTGAGTGTGGCTTACCCCGAAGAAAATTTGCTCTTTGGAGACAACATCCAACACAGCGAAGCAGCTTTGTTGTGGTTGCAAACCAAAGCGGCGGATGAACTAGGTATAAGCCTAAAAAACATCTACTTATCCGGACATTCGCAAGGAGGCTACTTGGTGACTCGCCTCAATACGATGCACACGACAGCGGGGGTAATAGCGAATGCGCCAGGGCCTTTAAATCTAGTTTTCAGGTGTCAACTAGAAGAAAACGGACAAATTCCGCCTGGTGCGGTGTGTGACAGGTTATCACAAGTCTATGGACCAACAACTGCCAACCCTACGGCTTACTTTGAACGTTCCTTATTGCATTTCACCCAAAGCCAAAAAGCCCCCATACTCTTTGTGCAAGGCTTAAGCGATGGGCCCATCCAAATGCACTCTTGGCCCACCTTTACAAGTTTGTTGCAACAGTGTACGGATTGTAACACCATTACTTTTTTGGAGATTCCAGAAGCTGGACATCAGGCGCTATTCCAACACCCCGATGGAAAAACCGCACTTAATGCTTTTCTAAATGATTAATTGTTAGTAAGAAAGACAATTCAACAGTTGGGGACGGTTCAGAAAAAAACAGATTTTATGCAGCGGCTTTATTTGTTACTTTTGCACCACTCAAATTCAAAAAACACACACTAGTTATATGGCACAACATGAACTAATCATGCCTAAAATGGGCGAAAGTGTAGCCGAGGCTACCATTACCAAATGGCTAAAAGAAGTCGGCGACACTATTGAAATGGAAGATGCCGTGTTGGAAATTGCCACAGATAAAGTGGATAGTGAGGTTCCATCACCGGTTGAAGGGAAACTTGTAAAGAAGCTTTTCGAAGAAAACGATGTGGTTCAAGTTGGCCAAGTAATCGCGATTATTTCCACTGATGGTGAAGGAGATGCTCCTGCGGAGCGCGCGGAGAAAGAAACCGTAGCAGCAACGCCAGCAGCAGCTGAAGTAGCCATGAGTTATGCCGAAAAAGGCGCCAATGAGGTTGTTGTCATTGCAAAAAACTCAGGTGATCGTTTTTATAGTCCGTTAGTTCGCAGCATTGCCAAAGCTGAAGGCATCGCGCAAAGCGAACTTGATGCCATTCCCGGTAGCGGCATGGAAGGGCGTGTAACCAAAAAAGATATATTAAGTTATCTTGAGACAAGAGGCAGCCAACCCGTTGCTGCCGCACCAGCTGTAGCAAAATCCGCTGCTCCAGCTCCAGTACCAGCGAAACCTGCCCCGGCTGCACACGCCGCGCCAAAGGTGACCATCAACGAAGGCGATGAAATTATTGAGATGGATCGCATGCGTAAAATCATCGCAGAGCACATGGTGATGTCAAAACACAACTCGCCGCATGTTACTTCTTTTGTAGAAGCGGATGTAACGAATTTGGTGAATTGGCGCAACAAAGTGAAAAACTCTTTCGAGAAACGCGAGGGTGAAAAAATCACTTTTACACCCATATTCATCGAAGCATTGGCCAAAGCCATAAAGGACTTCCCGATGATCAACATTTCTGTAGATGGCACCAATATCATTAAGCGCAAGCATATAAATATAGGTATGGCCGCAGCACTTCCCAGTGGTAACTTGATTGTTCCTGTTGTAAAAGATGCCGACCAACTCAATCTTCTTGGTCTGACCAAGCGTGTAAATGACTTGGCCAACCGTGCCCGGATGAACCAATTGAAGCCTGAAGAAATTCAAGGGGGCACGTACACCTTGACCAATGTAGGTTCTTTTGGTAACCTTTTAGGAACGCCCATTATCAATCAACCTCAAGTAGCGATTATGGCGGTAGGGGCTATTGTTAAAAAACCCGCTGTTATTGAAACCCCCGAAGGCGATATGATTGCCATTCGTCACAAAATGTTCTTGAGTCACAGTTACGATCACCGCGTGGTTGACGGCGCTTTAGGCGGACGCTTCGTAAGACGCGTAGCAGACTACCTCGAGCAGTGGGATGTCAACAGAGAGATATAATCCTATAATCCCGGTAGTTCTGCCGGGATTTTTTTTTACTAACGAATTGCAAAAGCTACAGTTTTCGCAACCGGTAGCCTTTTCAACAAGAAATAATTGAATAATGAAGTTACACCTCAAACGCCCACTCTGCTTTTTCGATTTAGAAGCAACAGGCGTAAATATTGTGAATGATCGTATCGTAGAAATTTCTGTATTGAAGATACAACCTGATGGGAGCAAGGAAAGCAAGACCTGGCGGGTAAATCCTGGAATTACTATGAGTGCCGAAGTAATAGCCATTCATGGCATCACCAACGAAGAAGCCGCCACCTACCCCACGTTTGATGTGCTAGCCCCACAAGTGGTGCAGTTTATTAAAGATGCTGATCTCGCCGGGTACAACAGCAATAAATTTGATATCCCCATGTTAGCCGAAGAACTCTTGCGAGCCGGCATTGCAATCGACATGAAAAAACGGTTTGCAATAGATGTTCAGAATATTTTCCACCGCATGGAACAGCGAACACTATCCGCCGCTTACAAATTTTATTGTGGTAAAGAGTTGGTTAATGCACACACTGCCGAAGCTGACACCAATGCTACTTACGAGATATTGATGGGGCAGCTAGACCGGTATGAAGAACTAGAAGGCGATGTGAAATTCCTCAGTGAATTCTCCAATCGACAACGCGTGGTCGATTTTGCCGGATTCATAGCATACAACGACGAGGATGAAGAAATATTCACTTTCGGCAAGCACAAAAACAAGCGCGTGAAAGATGTGCTCAAAAGTGAACCCGGGTATTTCAATTGGATTCAAAATGCCGAATTCCCATTATTCACCAAACAAGTGTTGACCGAAATAAAATTGAAAAACGCATTCAACTAATTGGATTATGAAAATCATTTGTATTGGGAGGAACTATACGGAACATGCCGCTGAATTGAACAACCCTGTCCCCAAAGAGCCGGTTGTATTTTTGAAACCCGAAACAGCGATTAAGTTACCCAAGCTCCCCTTTTTCCTGCCCGACTTTAGCGAAGATGTACATTATGAACTCGAGGTAGTGGTGCGTATCAATCGATTAGGTAAAAACATTCAGGAGCAATTTGCACACAAGTATTACGAGGAACTAAGTGTGGGTATTGATTTTACGGCCAGAGACTTACAGAATGAACTCAAACAAAAGGGCCTCCCATGGGAAAAAGCAAAAGGCTTTGATAGCTCGGCTGTGGTAGGGCATTTTATAGCGAAATCCAAATTCAACAGTGTGCAAGACATTCCATTTTCATTAGAAAAAAATGGGACAACAGTACAACAGGGAAACACCAAAGACATGTTGTTTGGCATCGATCAAATCATTTCGCACATATCGAAGTACTTCACCTTAAAAATTGGTGATTTGATTTACACAGGAACCCCATCGGGCGTGGGGAAAGTTGTTGCAGGCGATGTTTTATCGGGCTACCTCGACGGCGTTAAATCATTCGAATTCGCCGTTAAATAATCAAAAACAGCCATGAAATAAGTCACTAGAAGTTGAGCTGAAAAAAATTTGCTTGGTGTGTTGTAAGATTGCTATATTTGTTGCTTAACTATATGAGGAGTGCGTAAGGGTTGGATAAGAAACGACAACATGCAGCTCCAAGTAAGGTTACTGACAACTGCAAACATAGCAAGCTTTACCCATAAAGCATTGAAAATTAAAAACAAACAAATGAAAAGAACGTTACTGTCTTTACTATTTGCATTAGGTCTGGGAAGTGTTTCGGCACAAATTCAGGTCGCATTCAGTGAAAATTTTGATGG
>JAIULY010000226.1 GCA_022565875.1 Schleiferiaceae bacterium
GTGGTGGCCAAACAGGCGGTGGAGCTGCCGGAGGCGATAACGTAACCGACGTTGAATTTGAAGAAGTGAAATAACACGAAAGTAAATTATTGCTCATAAAAAAGCGACCTCATTGAGGTCGCTTTTTCTTTTTTAGTGAATTAGGGTGTGCCTATTTTTTGAAAGCACGTTTTTCCTTCAAACCAAAAATTCTGTTTGGCACAAAGAAAAGTTTTAAATGGCAGACTTGCGCTAGTTTGGCAGGGCTACAGTCAGGCTCTTAAGGTCATTTCTTACGCTACTAAGTAGCCCACATCGCAATTTTCAAAGGAAAATAGCAACAATCCAATAAAGCCAAGGGTTAAACAAAAACAAACATTTACTCTTTATTTTGATATGGCAAAGCGCACTTCAATAAATGATATAAAAGAGCTGGAAGATTTGAATAATCTTTCAGATATCGTCAACGATAAACGCATTGCGAAACGCGCCAAATCGAAGCAGGGACGAAGAGATAGACATTATACCAAACTGTTGATTAAGGAACAGTTAAAAGGCAATGACGTTTGATTTTTTTGAAGATTAAGGTTTCATTAGCTAGCAAATATTGAAAACACCAACGTTATTCAATGGAAAATGACATTGTATTTCGATTCCCTTTCAAAAGATGAACGTATTGTTAATTTCTGTGTTTTGTTGTTTAAATACTTGTTTTTAAGGGTGCTGGTGACTTTGAAAACCGATAAATTCATCGCTTGGCACCCCTTGGAAACATCGCAAATTTGGTGGTTTTGCTCAATTAAAAAATTGTTATAATTTTGATGCAAACATAACAACAAAAAACAATGAGCAACAAAGACAACTTGACACCGAGCGTGCTGGTCGCTAAAATTCGAGAAAACCAGAACAACAACAAAAAATTGAAATCACTTTTCGCATCACAATTTTTGGGGAAATTTGACATTGAGGAATTGGAAGGATTGAAGAAAAGTATAGATCGCGAAATTGACAGCAGGGAACAAGACGTGATTCAGCAACAGATAGAATTCTTAAAGTCCAAAGGTTACTCGATAACCAAGTAAAAAGAACATGAACCTCCATTAGGGAGGTTTTTTTTTGATTTGGGAAGGCTTGGAAGACAACAAAGACTCCATGATTGTTCATAAATGTTGAAAAATTGTTAATAACAAGACCTTATTTATAAGCACTTCATTTTTCCTTTCATTAAGATAACGGTAACTTTGTAAACTGTAAATAAATTTACCACTCGATGAGTTTAGAAAATAAAGAATACGGCGCTAGTAGTATTCAGGTTTTAGAAGGGTTAGAAGCCGTTCGCAAGCGACCTGCAATGTATATTGGTGACGTTGGTGTTAAAGGTCTGCATCACCTTGTTTATGAGGTTGTTGATAATTCAATTGATGAAGCATTAGCCGGCCATGCCAAAACCATTGAAGTCTTCATTAACGAAGACGACTCCGTCACGGTCCGTGATGATGGACGGGGTATTCCGGTAGACTTTCACGAAAAAGAAGGACGTTCAGCTTTGGAGGTCGTTATGACGGTATTACACGCCGGTGGAAAATTTGACAAAGACTCTTACAAAGTTTCTGGTGGATTACACGGTGTGGGTGTGAGTTGTGTGAACGCCTTGTCAACAGATTTGAAAGTTGAGGTACACAAAAACGGAAAACATTATGTTCAAGAATACAAAATAGGTGTACCCTCTTATCCTGTTAAAGAAATCGGTACCACAGATATTCGCGGAACGGTGGTTACTTTCAAACCCGACGCTTCTATTTTTCACGATACCGTTTACCAATATGATATTTTGGCCAAACGAATGCGCGAACTTGCATTCCTGAATAAGGGAATCTGCATCCGCATGTGGGATAAACGAGAACTCATTGATGGTGAGCCACGGTTTGAAGAATTCCTCTCTGAAGGTGGACTTGCGGAATTTGTTGAGTTTATTGACCAAAACCGTCAAAAAATCCTCAGCAAAGTAGTTTATATGGAAGGCGAGAAAAACGATATCCCTGTTGAGGTCGCCATGCATTACAATGATACCTACGCGGAGAATATCCATTCGTACGTCAACAACATCAATACCCACGAAGGAGGTACACATTTGGCCGGTTTTCGCCGAGCATTGACACGCACATTGAAAAAATATGCTGAGGAAAGTGGTATACTTACCAAGGAAAAAGTAGAAATCAACGGGGATGACTTCCGCGAGGGCTTGACGGCAGTGATTTCAGTTAAAGTTATGGAGCCTCAGTTTGAGGGACAAACAAAAACCAAACTCGGCAATAGCGAGGTTTCTGGTGCGGTAGATCAATTGGTCGGTGAGATGCTGACAAATTACCTCGAAGAAAATCCAAACGACGCTAAGACTATTGTACAAAAAGTAGTTTTAGCGGCGAAAGCGCGAATAGCGGCTAAAAAAGCCCGTGAAATGGTACAGCGCAAATCAGTAATGTCTAACACGGGGCTGCCAGGTAAACTATCCGATTGTTCGGAATCTGATCCAGCTATTTGTGAGATTTTCTTGGTTGAGGGAGATTCGGCGGGCGGAACAGCCAAACAGGGCCGCGATAGAAATTTCCAGGCTATTTTGCCACTGCGAGGTAAAATCCTCAATGTGGAAAAAGCCATGCAGCACAAAGTTTTCGAAAATGAAGAAATTCGAAATATGTACACCGCTCTGGGTGTGTCTGTAGGGACTGCTGAGGATTCTAAAGCACTTAACCTCGATAAATTGCGCTACCACAAAGTCATCATCATGTGTGATGCTGATGTGGATGGTAGCCATATCGCTACGTTGATTTTAACGTTCTTCTTCCGATACATGAAAGAATTGGTTGAACGGGGTTATATTTATATCGCTTCACCACCCCTTTATTTGGTAAAGAAAGGTCAAAAGCAAAAATATGCCTGGAACGATGCGCAACGCGATGAATTCGCCCGCGAACTTGGCGGTGAAAACGAAACGGGAGTCGGTATCCAGCGCTACAAGGGTTTGGGAGAGATGAACGCAGAGCAATTGTGGGACACCACCATGAACCCCAATTTCAGAACCTTGAAGCAAGTGACTATCGACAGCGCCGCAGAAGCCGACCGTGTGTTTAGTATGCTGATGGGTGACGATGTGCCCCCTAGAAGAGAATTTATTGAACAAAATGCGAAATACGCAAAAATTGATGTGTAACCACTCAATGGAAACTGCCTTCTCGAAGGCAGTTTTTTTTTTGCATATCACAACGTAACGACACACCCGCATCAACCATTGACAATGGCATGCGTTCATAATAACGTGAGACAACGTCGATTACAGCCGCAAAAAAGAAAAGGTTTTCCAATTGAAACGCTAGTATCAGCTGTTGAAATAGCAGCACAAAAAAAAGCCAAGTAGTTTAACACCACTTGGCTTTGACGGTAGTCGGGATGACAGGATTTGAACCTGCGACCACTCGCCCCCCAGACGAGTACTCTACCGGGCTGAGCTACATCCCGTTTTCGGGGTGCAAATATATAACAGCTTTTATGAAATCAACACTTTTTTGTTGTCAAATTTTTGAGACCCGAGTCACGCTGAAATCCATGTAATTTTGATTACTTTGCAGCGTCTTTTTAGAAAGATTTAAACACAAGAAATTCAGTTTTTTAAATAATTAGAAATGAGCGATTCAATCGAAAAAATTAAGTGCTTGATCATTGGTTCAGGCCCCGCTGGCTACACAGCTGCTATTTATGCCGCACGCGCCGACCTTAAACCAGTGATGATTACAGGCATCGAAATGGGCGGGCAATTGACAACAACTACAGAAGTGGAAAATTTCCCGGGGTACCCTCAAGGTATTCAAGGTCCGGAAATGATGGAAGAGTTTAAAGCCCAGGCTGAGCGCTTCGGTACCGATATCCGATTTGGTACAGTAACCGCGACTGAACTAGCCACTGCACCTGGTGACTGGCATAAGGTTGTGGTTGACGAATCAACAACCCTATTGGCACAAACGGTAATTATTGCCACCGGGGCTTCTGCTAAGTATTTAGGCCTTCCCTCTGAGAAGCGCTTGATGGGACACGGTGTATCTGCTTGTGCCATTTGCGACGGTTTCTTTTTTAAAGGACAGGAAGTAGTGGTTGTAGGTGGGGGTGACTCTGCCTGTGAAGAGGCTTCTTACCTCTCGAAATTGTGTCCGAAAGTGACCATGTTGGTGCGTGGTGATCAAATGCGCGCTTCAAAAATTATGATTTCTAGAGTTGAAAAGGCAGAAAACATTACTATTCTATACAACACGGAAACCGTAGAAGTGCTCGGCGATGAAGCAGTAAC
>JAIULY010000227.1 GCA_022565875.1 Schleiferiaceae bacterium
ACTTTTTCACCGGCCCAAAATACAACAAATACACTATAATATAGGCACTATTGCTAAAAAACACTCTTGCTTTCATCAAATATATTGGCAGGTACGAGATTGCCTTTTTGGATAGGATCCTAAAATGCAATGTAGGCTTCAAACAGTAGCTCACTGATACTGCTATAGGTCTACCGTCCCCAAAACCCCCCAGCAGTCCATCCAATTAGATAAACGCTCTCGCTGTCGGTGAGGAAGTTGGTGCAGCGGTGCTGGTTGCAGGGGTAGGGGATTGTTGAAGCGTGTTCCGCCTATTCTGGTTACATGGGCCGTGATTACTTCTGTGATTTTTTGGAACACGAAGTTTCGGGTAGTGCACAGGGAGGTGCACTGGTTACACTGAGGTAAAGGAGAAGACGCGGAGGTGCACGGAGGGGGTGTTAATGATGGCACCGAATCTAAATCGAGTGTTGCTTTCCTTAATCGGTAAAAATTCGGCATTCGAAAACTCAATTCTAATCACTATTTTCGCCGTAATAATACCCGAACGAAATGGAACTCTCTCAAGACATACTCTCCCGGATCGAAAAACTCAGTGAGAAGTACAGCGCATCTGGCCAAGATCTTTCGGCCTACTTGGATGGCTTGCTGTATGCTGATTACCTAACCTACTGGGATTACATACATTTAGACACGCTTTTGAGCTTGCAAACACCGCGCACAGCTATTCCTGATGAGCCCATATTTATTATGTACCATCAAATTACTGAACTGTATTTTAAGTTGGCTTTGCACGAATTGGGGCAACTTAGAACTCAAATTTCGGTGTCCAAAGACCACTTGTTGGAGCGCGTCACGCGGGTCAATCGCTATTTCGAAGCGTTGACCACCTCTTTTGGAGTCATGGAAAATGGCATGGACCGCGAGCAATTTTTGCAGTTTCGCTTGGCGCTAATGCCTGCATCTGGATTCCAAAGTGCGCAATATCGTATGATTGAAATCGGCGCAACTCCTATGGCGAACCTGGTCCACAAAAATCATCGCGATGCGTTGCAACCTGATGCGTCTATTGAGACATGCTTTGAAAACATTTATTGGAAAACAGGTGCTACTTTGGCTGATACAGGGGAGAAGACCTTGACATTAAAGCAGTTTGAAAAGAAGTACGCCACTCAGCTTATTCAATTTGCCAAAGATTTTCATTCGGTAACACTTTGGGATTGGTACACCAAATTACCTGAAGCGGACCAAGCGGACCAAGCCCTTGTCAATGCCTTTAAGCTGTTGGATTTAAATGTGAACGTGTATTGGCCATTACAGCATTACAAAACAGCGGTGCGGTATTTGGCCAAGCGACCTTCTGATATTGCGGCCACAGGTGGCACCAATTGGCAGCAATACCTGCCCCCGCGTTTTCAAAAGCGCATTTTTTATCCATCGTTGTGGTCGGAGACTGAAAAGTCGGAATGGGGAAAGGCTTGGGTAGACAGTGTACTGGCCTCGATACAACCCTCGAAATAAGCATCTGATCCTAAAGTTGTCTATGATAGTTATCAATAAAAGAACAAAACGCGTTGCATTGCTCACAGCCCTTTTGGCCATGTTGGGCATCGCCATTTTATACACCGCCATTCCGGACGAAAAACCGGTAAAGCTTTCTCAAAATGAATTAGAAGAAAACCCATTAGAAGACAATACCGTTTCTTACATGTATGATATCCCGGTGGATAGTTTTGATGTGCAGCTGCATCGCATAGCGTCGGGTGAGAGTTTTGGCAAGCTCTTGAACGATCGTGGTTTTGGCTTTCCTGCGGTTCAAGAAATGGTTTTTGCTGCGGATACGCTTTTTGATGTGCGTAAGATTCAAGCCGGCAAATCGAGTTACTTTTTTACGCCCCTGCACGCTGCGGATACGGCACCAGCACAATTTTGGGTGTATGAAATGAACCCCATAGATTACGTCGTTTTTGAGCTACAGGCACCCTATACCGTTAGACGCGGGCAGCGTGAGTTGACCGTGCGCGAGCGCAGCATCGCGGGGACCATTGAAAGTTCCCTTTACCTGACCCTTCAAAATCTGGACGTTAGTCCGGCCTTGGCCGTAAGTCTTGCCGATATTTACGCTTGGACAGTCGATTTCTTTCGCATTCAAAAAGGGGATGCCTTTCGGGTGATTTTTGAGGAGAAGTATGTAGAAGATTCCATTTTTGTAGGTGTTGGAGCCATAAAGGCCGCGAGCTTTTATCACGGTGGAACGGAGTTGTATGCCTTTGACTATACAGATGCATCTGGAAATCGTGAGTTTTATGATGAAAAAGGGAATTCCTTGCGCAAGGCCTTTTTAAAAGCACCGCTCAAATTCTTCCGGATTTCATCCAAGTACAATCCGAAACGGCTACACCCGGTTTTGAAAACGATGCGCCCGCACTTAGGTACCGATTACGCTGCACCCACAGGTACACCCATTATGACAACAGCCGACGGTACCATCGAAAAGGTGGGCTACACTAGTGGTAACGGCAACTATGTGAAGGTAAAGCACAACAGTGTGTACAGTACACAATACTTACACATGAGTAAAATTGCACCCGGGATGAAAGCCGGTAAACGCGTACGTCAAGGCGATGTTATTGGTTTTGTGGGCAGCACAGGACTAGCAACCGGCCCACATGTGTGTTATCGTTTTTGGAAAAATGGCAAACAAGTCAATCCCCTCACCGAAAAATTGCCGGAGTCAAACCCCATTCCTGAGGGGTACCGCTCCGATTTTGAGAACTTTATTGCACCCTTGAAGGTTAAATTAGACAACCTTAAAGTACCTAAACAACATTCTGCTAACGAGGAGTTTCCCTTAGCCGTAAATTAATTGTATCGCATCATGGAACAGCCTTTATTGTATCACAAAATCTTTCATTTGAGCGATGCGCACCCGTGGGTGGTGTTTGTTCACGGTGCCGGTGGCAGCAGTAGTATTTGGTTTAAGCAACTGCGCGACTTCAAGGAAAATTTTAATGTACTGCTGCTAGATTTGCGCGGCCATGGAAAATCGAGCACCAATATTTTTGAGCATTGGCAATCGAAAAAAGCTTATACTTTTGATGAGGTCAGTGCGGATATCATCAAGGTGTTAGATCATGTTGGGATAAATAAAGCCCATTTTATTGGGATTTCATTGGGGACCATTATTATTCGCGTAATAGCAGAACACCACCCCGAACGCGTGGCCTCCATGACGTTGGGCGGTGCGGTTATACGCTTCAATACCCGTTCTAAATTACTGCTTTGGTCGGCGCAAAAAGCCAAGAGTTTTGTGCCCTACATGTGGTTGTATCGATTCTATGCTTGGATTTTAATGCCGCGCAAAAAACACGTAGAGTCGCGGAACTTGTTTGTGCGTGAAGCCAAGAAACTTTATCAAAAGGAGTTTATCCGCTGGATACGCATTACAACAGGTATTAGTGCATTGATGAAACACTTTCGCGAAAGAGAAATTTCTATTCCAACCTTGTATTTGATGGGAGATGAAGACCATATGTTCTTGCCCTCCGTTAAAGAGGTCGCGCTAAAGCACAAAAATGCTTTACTCAAAGTCATTAAAGATAGCGGCCACGTTTGTAATGTCGATCAACCGGAGATTTTTAACCGTCTCTCCATTCAGTTTATCAAGAAATTGCATTTTGCTTAAGCGGTATGGAAGGACACGACAAAGCCTATTTGAAAGCCGCCTTAGCTGAAGCAAAGAAAGGGTTGCAAACAGGAGGCATTCCTATTGGTTCCGTGTTGGTGCATCAAGGAGACATAATCGGTAGGGGGCATAATAAACGCGTGCAACAGCAGAGTGTTACGCTGCACGGCGAAATGGATGCCCTCGAAAATGCCGGACGACAGCCTGCTACTGTGTACCGCCACTCTGTTTTGTATACTACCTTATCGCCCTGCCCGATGTGTACGGGTGCTATTCTTTTGTACGGTATTCCCAAAGTGGTGATTGGTGAAAACACAAACTTCATGGGCGCAGAGGAGCATCTAAGAGCCAACGGAGTAGAAGTTGTTGTAGTCAATGACGCCGAGTGCATAAGAATGATGCAAGATTTTATCAAAAGTGAGCCGCACCTTTGGCATGAGGATATAGGCGAGGAGAACTAAACTTTGAAGAAGTGTGGATAATCATGCTGTGAATTTTTTTGGAACACAAAGTTGCAGGAAGTGCGCACGAAGGTTCACTAAGGAAAAACCGATTCACCGAATGGACGACTCGACAAAAGTTCCCCGTGTCACACCGTGTTCCCCGTGAACGCCGTGGTGATAAAACTACC